>JAUNGO010000004.1:0-10845 GCA_030524475.1 Eggerthellaceae bacterium
CCCGGCCTCCCCGGCCGCGCCCCGCCTCGGCGTGACGCGCAAGGAGATACTTTACGCTTCCGTAACCGTTCTGTCAACGAAAATTTTAGGAAAGTTTGAAAAATTTTCTCGCGCCGTCCTGTGCGCGCCGCTCCAAAAACCGCGCGTTCAAACTGTTTCACGTGAAACCGTTTCGCCCAAAATTCCGAGTGCGGTAAACTGCCTTATATAAATGTAGGTAACCGCCAGCAATGCAAGCTCGCCTTCCCTGTGAGGTTCTTATGCCTGAACTCAACAACATTCGCATCTCTCTTCCCCCTACGGCCGTCCTTCTTCTTGACGCGCTCGAAAACGCGGGGCATGAGGCTTGGTGCGTGGGCGGGTTCGTGCGCGACGCGTTGCTTGGGCGCGACAGCCACGACGTCGACGTGGCAACCAGCGCGCATTGGCGCGAGGTAAAGAGCATTTGCGAGGCGCAAGGTTGGCGCACTTATGAGACGGGCGTGAAGCATGGTACGCTTACGGTGGTCGTTTCATCCGGCAAGTCCATCGCGGCAGAAAGCGGCGGGGGCGACAGCGGCGGGGGCGAGAACGCGGGCGGCGGCGCTCACCACGCCGACGAAACCGTTATCGAGGTGACGACGTATCGCTGCGACGGCGCCTATTCCGACGCGCGCCACCCTGTGGGCGTTCGCTTCGTCTCGACTATCGAGGAGGACCTCGCGCGGCGCGACTTCACCATCAACGCGCTGGCATACCATCCAGTGCGGGGGTTCGTCGACCCTTACGGAGGGCTGGACGACCTGCAATCGGGCGTTATCCGCGCAGTGGGCGACCCCGACAAGCGATTCGCCGAGGACGCGCTGCGCACGCTACGCGGTTGTCGCTTCTGCTCTCAACTGGGGTTTCGCATCGAAAGCGAGACGTACCAGGCGATGCTCGCTCACAAAAGCCTTTTGGCGAAGGTGTCGACCGAGCGCATCACGCACGAGCTCGACGCGCTGCTGCTGGGTGATCACGTGCACGACGCGCTGCTGGCGACGGTCGACGTGCTTATGCTTGCGCTGCCGGAGCTTTCCGCCATGAAGGGATGTGCGCAGGTCACCAAATACCACATCTACGACGTGCTTGAGCACACCGCCTACGTCGTGCAGAATTCGCCGCAAACCCGCTTGTCGCGCTGGGCGGCGCTTTGCCACGACATGGGGAAACCCGCTGCGGCGTTCTTCGCGGCCGACGGCGTTGAGCACTTCTACGGGCACGCCAAAGTGAGCGAGACGCTGACCCGCGCGCTGACGGAGCGGCTGCTTATGAGCAACGCGTTTCGGGAGAAGGTTGCCGCGCTTGTGCGCCACCACGACGACGAGGTGCAGCCGACGCAGCGCGGCGTGCGGCGTATGCTGCTGAAACTCGACGGCGACGTTGAAATGTTTCGCGCGCTTTGTGCACTCAAGCGCGCCGACGCGCTGTCGCAGGCGCCCGAGTTCAGCGCAGACGGGGTGGCGCGCGCCGACGAGCTGCTGCGCGCGCTGGACAAGCTGCTCGAAACCGAAGACGTTCCCTCGCTCAAGGCGCTTGCGGTGAACGGGCGCGATATTATGGGCGTGGGCGTGCCGCAAGGACCCGAAGTCGGGCGCGCGCTGGCGGCGCTGCTTGACGCGGTGGTCGAAGGCGACGTGGCGAACGACCGCGAGGCGCTGCTGGAGCGCGTGCGAGCGCTTGTGGAGTAGCGCCCGCACGCGGCGGCAAGCCATGCGCCCATGCGGAAAGCGCCCCCGTGTGCGCCTGCAAGGTCGCGCCCGTGCCAAGATGCGAACCATGAACCGCCGCGGGCTTATGGCGGGCGGCGGTTCACAACGACGGATTTACTTCAGTCCTGCGGTTTCCGCGTCAAGCGATTCGTCCAGGTATTCCTTCACGGGGTTCTTCCCCACGTTCTCAAGCTCGGAGACGTGCCAACACTCGGTGGCGGGCATTCCCTCAACGCTATCGGCCACAAACACCGGGTCGATGCCCTGCTTGCGCTGCGCCGTGTAGTCGTCGAGCGCGCGCAGCGCCCACTTCCCGATGAGCAGAATCGTGATCAGGTTGATGATGGCCATGAAACCCATGAAGATGTCGGCCAGGTTCCACGCCAAGTCAAAGCTGTTCAGGCAGCCGTAGAAGATGACCACCAGGCACAGCACGCGGAAAACGGTGAGCGCAATTTTACTGTCGCCGAAGATGAAGCGCAGGTTGCTCTCGGCGTAGAAGTAGTTGCCAATGAGGCTGGAGAACGCGAACGCGAAGATGGCGAACGTGACGAAGTGGATGCCGCCGACGCCCACCGAGTTGTTCACCGCCATTTGCACGAGCGGCATGCCGTTGAGGGCGGTGGCCGCGTCGGGGTTCTGCACGTAGAAGATAAGCACCATCATCGCCGAGCAGGTGCAGATGAGCAGCGTGTCGATGTAGACCGACAGGCTTTGCACGAGGCCCTGCTTCACCGGGTGCGACACACTGGCCGTGGCGGCGGCGTTCGGCGCCGAGCCCATGCCGGCCTCGTTCGAGAACAGGCCGCGCTTGATGCCGAGCATGACCACGCTGCCCGCGAAGCCGCCAAAGATCGACTGGAAGTCGAACGCCGAGGAGAATATGAGCGCGAATACGGCGGGAATCTCGCCGAGGTTGGAGACGATGGTCCAAATCGCGAGCCCGATGTAGGCAAGCGCCATAACGGGCACGATGATGGACGTGATGATGCTGATGCGCTTCGCGCCGCCAAAGATGACGAACGCCGTCATGACGGCAAGCACGATGCCGAGCGCGATGGCCGTGCCGTTGGTGGCGTAGTCGGGCACGTAGTATTCGAGCGCCGACGCCATGTTGAACGCCTGCAAGCCGTTGAACCCGAACGCGAAGCACAGAATGAGGGCTATGGAGAACACCACGCCAAGCCAACGCTTGCCGAGCGCTTGCTGGATATAGTAGGCCGGGCCGCCGCGGAACTCGCCGTCGCCCGCGCGCACCTTCCAAATCTGCGCGAGAGTCGACTCGACGAACGCCGACGCCGCGCCGATGATCGACATGAGCCACATCCAAAACACCGCGCCCGGGCCGCCTGTGGCGATGGCGGTGGCGATGCCCGCGATGTTGCCCGTGCCCACGCGACTGGCGGTCGACACCATGAGCGCCTGGAACGACGAGATGGACTTGCCACCCGCGACGTGCTTTTTCTCAAGCAGCTGCGTGAACATATCCTTGATGTAGCGAATCTGCACGCACTTCGTGCGAATGGTGAACCAGATGCCCACCACCACGAGCAGCGCCACCAGAATGTAGGTGTACATAAAGGTGTCGATCTCGCCCGTGACGGCGATGAGCGTTTCGTTCAGCGCCTCGAAATCCATAGTTCCCCTCCCTTGTTGTTGTGTGTCGGTCGGCGTTGGCGACCAACGCTTTGTCCGATGCGACAAGGGGACAAGCCGTTGTCACACCAAATCTCACAGGTGAACACGGGGACGTAGCCCTGTTCACTGAACCGGTGAACAGGGCTACGTCCCCGTGTTCACCCCCGCGCTCGCCCGTTTGTTGCGTCAGCAGCAAGCGGAACGCAGCGTTTCCCATTTTGCGTCGCGGCCTGCCACCACGCTGGCTATCTCCTCGTCGGTCAGCGCGCGGAAGCGGCCTTGACGGCGCAAGTATGCCTCGACGCTGGCGAACTCGCGCGGGTTGCGGTTCAGCGTGAACGCGCCGCCCGGCTTCCCGCTCACCTCAGGCCCCTCGTATTCCGCCAAATACCACAAGCCGCAATCTACCACGTCTTTCGCCAACTCAACCGTTTCGTCAACAGAACATCCCCAACCGGTAGGACACGGCGCCATCACATGAATGTACTTCGTGCCCTTGATGGACGCCGCTTTCTGCACCTTGCTCATGAAGTCGGGCAGATAGCCAATAGTTGCCGTTGCCGCATAGGGAATGCCGTGCGCTGCCACGATCTCGAACATATTTTTCTTCTGCGTGAGGCAACCGTGCGCGTTTTTACCCGCGGGCGTGGTGGTGGTTTTCGCGCCGAACGGCGTGAGCGACGACTTTTGGATGCCCGTGTTCATGTAGGCCTCGTTGTCGTAGCAGATGTAGAGGATGTCGTCGTTGCGGTCGATGGCGCCCGAGAGCGCCTGGATGCCGATGTCGGCCGTGCCGCCGTCGCCCGCGAAACCGACAACCGTGCAGTCGTCGGGCTTGATGCCCTGCGCGCGCAGACCCGCTTCGATGCCCGAGAGCACCGACGCGGTGGCGGCGAACGGCGTGATGATGGCGTTGTTGGCGAAGCACAGCTGCGGGAAGTTGAAGCCGACGGCGCTCATACAGCCGGCCGGCAGCGCGCAGATGGCGTTGGGGCCGAGCACCTTGAGCGCCGCGCGCACGGCGAGCGAGCCGCCGCAGCCCGCGCAAGCCTTGTGACCGAAGAAAAACTCGTCGTCGGTGATGGTTTTGGCGGTGATGCGCTTGGGGGCGGCGTGCTTCGCCGCAGGGCTCGTCCCCGCAGCCGTTGCCGTCGCCGCAGCTGCAGCTGCCGCGCTTGCGGCGGAACGCGTTTCGGCAGTTGTCGCACTCGCGACGTTCGTGACGTTCTCCATGGTTAGCGACCCCCTTCCGCGTCGTCGACGCCGAGGAACACGACGCGCCGCTGGGTGGATGTTTCACGTGAAACATTCTTGTCGGCTGTCGAAAGCCCCGCCGCGCGTTCGGAGGATTCCGTCGGGATTGTTTCACGTGAAACAATTTTGGGTGCCGAGGGCCCACTTTCCCCCGCTGCCGCGCGCCGCAGCGTGGCGAACGCCCCGCGCACCTGGTCGGGCGTGATGTCGTCGCCGCCGAGACCGCCGACGAAGTTCACCGTGGGAACAACGTCGCCCGCCTGCTGCAGCGCCGAGTTGACGTTCGTGAACACCGTGCCTTCCGCGCCGAAGGAAACGTCCTTCTCCAGCACGCCCACGGCCTGCGCGTTCGCCAACGCGCGCGTCAGCTCACGCGCGGGGAACGGCCGCATATAGCGAATGCGCACAAGGCCCGCGCGCACCCCTTCCGCGCGCAGTTCGTCGACCACCGACCGCACGAGGCCCGCGATCGAGCCGAGCGTCACCAGCACCACGTCGGCGTCCTCGGCGCGATACGCCTCGACAAGACCGGGGTAGCGACGGCCGAACGCCTCGGCGAACCGCGCCTCCACTTCCGCAATCACCTCGGACGCGCCCATCATGTCGCGATGCGCCCAGTATTTGAAGTAGCGGTTGTACTCGGGTCCGGCGGAGTACCCCATATTCACCGGGTTCTCGAAGTTGAACTTGTTGTCGGTTCGGAAGGGCGGCAGGAACGCGTCGGCCTCTTCGGGCGTGGGGATTTCGACGTTCTCGTAGGTGTGCGTGAGCGCGAAGCCGTCGAGGTTCACCATGAACGGCGTGCTCACGCGCGGGTCCTCGGCAATCGCGTAGGCCATAAGCGCCATGTCGAGCGCCTCCTGGTTGTCCTGCACGTAGGCCTGAATCCAGCCGTGGTCGAGCAGCGCCAGCGAGTCGCGCTGGTCGCCGTAGATGTTCCACGGCAGGGCGGTGGCGCGGTTGGCGTTCATCATCACGATGGGGAAACGCCCGCCCGCGGCGTACGTGAGCACCTCGGCCATGTAGAGCAGACCCTGGCTGCTGGTGGCCGTGAACGTGCGCGCGCCCGTGGCCGAGGCGCCCATGGCGGCGGAAAGCGCGGAGTGTTCCGACTCCACGTGGATGTACTCGGCTTTGAGCTGACCCGCCTCCACCATTTCAGAGAGGCGCTCGACCACCACGGTTTGCGGCGTGATGGGATAGGCGGAAATGACCTGCGGGCGCGCCAGGCGCACGCCCTCGGCCAGCGCCTCGTCGCCGGAAAGAAAGCGCTTCATCGGGCGCTCACCTCGCTTTCGGACGCGCAAGCGGCGGGTTGCGCTACCGCGGCGTGTTGGGCAGCAGCGGCCAGCGCTTCGCTTTCGGGGATCATGCCGATGGCGTTGAACTTGCACGCCTTCACGCAGATGCCGCAGCCTTTGCAGAAGTCGTAGTCGATCTCGACGGCCGTCGCGTCGTCGGACGTTTTGAACACGGCGCCGTCGGGACAATAGAGGTAGCACTGAAGGCAACCCGTGCACGCAGCGGCGCTCACCACGGGGCGCTCGTTGCGCCAGCCGGCGTTCTTCGCCACCAGATGCCCCGCAGGGTAGCACGTGGTGCGCGCGTAGTCGGCAGGATCAAGGCTCGGCGGCTCGGCGAGGTGCGAGCGCAGCACGGGAATGTGCGCGCAGGAGCGCACGACGTCGGATGTTTCACGTGAAACATCCGCGTCAATTGCTGGAGCAGCGGCACTGGCAGCGGCATCTTGTCCCACCGTTTCTGTAGTGCCCCCAACGTTTTCCGCTTGCAATGTTTCACGTGAAACATTTTCGGCGTTTTCGGCGGTGTCCGTCGAGGGGCACGCGTCAACGTCTGCCCCGACGCTCTCGCACGGCGCGGACGTCAACGCATTGCTGCGCTCCGCGAGCAGCTGCTCGCGCGCGGCCTCCACGATGCGCTCGTTCTTCTCGTGCAGCTTCGCGGGCATGTACTGATGGATAGCCTCCACCACGTCCTCCACGCGAACCGCGTCGCACAGCACCGATAGCGCGCCGAGGAACACCGTGTTGGGAATCGGCCGCCCGAGTATTTCCGCAGATATGCCGTTGGCGTCGAGCGCAACAATGCGCGGGTCGGCAAAGCGCCGCACGCTGTTCACCAACACACGCCCGCTCGGCTTGAGCTCGCGCGCCCACGCGTCGTCAGACGCGTCGAGAAGCGTGTCGTCGAGGTACACGACGAAGTCAGCGCGCTTGATCGCACTGCGATCACCGATAGCCGAGTCATCTATTTTAGTGAACGCCCGCATGGGCGCGCCGCGCCGCTCGGGGCCAAACGACGGGAACGCCAGCGCGTACGCGCCGTCGCGCATCGAGGCCGCCGCGCCCAGCAGCCGCGCCGCTGTGAACGCACCCTGCCCGCCGCGGCCATGCCACAGAACTTCGATCATAAGCCGTCCTTGTCAGTTCGATCATTGCGCCATAAATTGCATTCCCCCAGTATAACGCCCGACCACTTTCCGACAAAGGGTCATCGAAGGAACGGGACGCTTACTCCGCGATGGTCAGGCTGGCGAAGATGGCGTTGATCTCGGCCTCGTGAGCCTTGTAGTCCTCTTCGCTTCCCAGGAAGCTCAGCTTTGCGAATGATTCGTCGTCGATGCGCACGTACTGAGAGACAAGTCGAACGGCGGGGCTTGAGCCCTCGGCCTCCGCCGACGCCTCCTGGACGAACCCTTCCGCGCCGTTGACCGTGACCATCTTTGGCTCGCAATACTCCATCTGGGATCCTTGATCCACGGCGGAGCCCCACTTGGCGTTAAACGCGTCGAGCGTCTCCTGGTCGAACGGCGCGGCAGTCGTCAGGCTTTTCGCGCGATCAAGCGCCTCATCAAAGGACGCGTCCGTGTATTCCCTGACGACAATGGCGGCAGTCTCGACGTCCGAACACTGCAGCCTTCCGTCAATCAGTTGGTAGGTTGCCCCGCTCGAAGTTTTCTCCAACCCCTCACTTGGCTCGTCTTTCGAAGGGGAGAAATTGTTCGGATACCCAACCTGAACCCGCCCAACCTGATATGTATTCGGAAGGTCAACCGCCGAACACGCGGCAAGGGAAAGCAAGGCGAAAAGAGCCAAGACCCCGCATACAGCAACCGCAAAAACCTTCGCCATCTTCCGCACCATCAAACTCGCCCCTTTTTGACTTGCCGTCCGTTCGATACAGATCTGATCGTATTTTACCAGATCAGCGCTAAGTTTCTCAGAACAGCCAGCTGCCAGGGGTGACGGTGGCGAAGGCGTCCTCGGCTTCTTCCTCCAGCAGATACCTGCCCAAATACGGCATGTTGAAGCGTACGAAGCCTCTGCCATCGGGTACGATGAGGCGACGATCGATGAGCCGCTGACGTGCGGTGCTGCATTCCGGCGTTTCCTTGCCCAACGCGGCGGCCACGTCGGGCGTTTGCGCGCGCCCGGAACCGTCGATGCACCGAGCCATGGCCCGAAGGTAGTCGAGCGTCCCGTTGCGCAAGGGCGCCACGGCAGGCTTGAGAACGTTGTCCCGATAGGCTTCGTAGGCAATACCTTCCGCCGCTGCAACGTCTTCCGGCAGAATGTCGAGCACCCCCACGGGGCGGTTCTCCTGAGCTATGCGCAGCGCGTGGAAGCCGATGAGCTGGATAAGGTACGGGTAGCCCAAGCTGAACCGCGCGAGACCGTCCCGCACCGTCTCACCTACCCCCACATGAGGCAACAGCCCAAGCAAGCCGTCGAAAGCGTCGTAGGTTTCCTCCACCAACAGACTCGACAGCTTGACGTCGAGCGCTCGCTGCATGAAGGTACAGCCCTCGAACGCCGCGATGCGCTCCTTCGAACCGGGCAGCCCCGCCAGAACGAGCATAACGGGCAAGCCCTTGCGCATGGTCATCTGCACGCCGATACAAAGACCTTCGGCATTGCGCTCGTCGATTTTCTGAACCTCGTCGACCGAGATGAAAACGCCCTGCGGCGCTTTTACCGCCTCGAGTTTTTCCCGAATTACGTCGGCCAGGTCGATGCCCGAATACCCAACCGACGTCTCGGACGACACGCTGCCCGCCGAAACTCCCATCACCTGTGGCTGCAAAACCTTTGTCGTTGTTTTACCCGTGCCGCCGGCGAGCTTCTTCACGACCGACATCACCGAGTCCTCAGCGTGCACGTCAACGGCGACCCAGCCATGCCGCTGCGCCATCCCCGACGCCTGCTCGAGCAGCGACGTTTTGCCGCACCCTCTGTTTCCAGTAACGAAAAGAGCGCGGTGGGGGCTCAACTCGTTTTCCAACGCGTCCTCAATCAGAGCAAGCTCGACCGCGCGGCCAAAAAAATGCTGGGGCTTGCCGCCAAACGCCGGAGTAAAGGGATTTTTGTCCATTGCTGCCTCCGCTCTTGTCTTCACCGTCGGGAGCATACGTTGCTTGGGTTTTATAACGTTTGATTAGTTTTATAACATTTTGCTCATTATATACCGTTTAATAAGCTTTATAACGTTTTGGTCGCAGCAACACAAAAGCCCTGCGGGTTTGGCGGCAGGGCTTTTGGGGTGAACTGAGTTTGGACCTGGGTTCTGCATTCGATCCCGGGTTTGGGAGAGAGGTCGCTTCAGGTCGTTGGGTTTCGAGAAGCGGGAGGCTCCGTTTGTTAGAACCTGGCGTATTTCTCCAGATTGGCGGCCAGTTTCTCGGTGAACAACGCGCCTGCGTCGGACAGCGCCTCGCCCTTGCGCGTGACGTAGCCGAGATGCAGCTCCACGTCGGTTTCCAGCGGAACGGTGGTGAGCGCCGAGCCGTCGGAGATGCCCACCAGGATGCCGCTCGTCACCGTGTAGCCGTTGAGCGCCACGATAAGCTCGCTCAACGACGCGCGGTCGGTGCACGCGATGGACTTGGCGCGCGGAACGTCGCCCAACGCCTCTTCCGCAAACGCCGCGGGTGCCCCGCCCTGGTCGAAGTACACGTACGGGTAGTCGGCCAGCACGTCGAGCGAAAGCGACTTCGCGTTCACCAGCGGATGGCTTGCCGGCAGCGCCACGCGCGGCGCGGAGCGGATAACCTCGTGCCACTCGAGGCCCGCCGCCTCAAGCGCGGCGGCAACCTCGCCCGCCGTGGTGGACGTTTGCAGCAGCACGCCCAGCTCGCTCGTGCCGTTCGCCACGTCGTCGATCACCGCGCGCGTGGTGCCGTCGCGAAACGAGTACGCGTACGCGTCGCCGCCGAGCGCCAACACCGTGTGCGCGAACGTTTGCACGTTGAACAGATAATGCTGTCCCGAAACGGAGAAGTTCTTAGTCATTTTTACCAGCAACCTTTCCCCTACTTGCTTGAAGTGCGCTCGTCGATGAAGCGCGACGCCTTGTGCTCGGACGACGTGCCCAGCTTGCCTGCATCATACACGATAACCTTCGCGGGGCGCACGCCCGTGTGCGTCTTGAGGGCGTTCTCCACGCGGCGCGCCACCTCGTCGTAGGGCTCCACGCTGTCGAACGCGCGCTCGACCGACACCTCGTAGCGCGTGGTGAAGTTTTGGTCGTACACGCGGATGGAATACTCGCCGGTCAGGCCCTTCTCCGCGCGCACCACGTACTCGATGTCGGTGGGGAACACGTTGACCGCGCCCACGATGAACATCTCGTCCTTACGCCCGGTGACGTGGATGCGCGCCAGCGTGCGGCCGCACTCGCACTTCTCGGTGGACACGTAGCCGATGTCGCCCGTGCGGAAGCGAATCATCGGGCGGGCCTTCTTCATGAGCGTGGTGTACACGAGCTCGCCCTGCGTGCCGGGCTCGAGCACTTCGCCGGTGGTCGGGTCGACGGTTTCCACGAGAATTTGGTCCTCCACGATGTGCAGGCCGTCCTTCGCCTCGCACATGGCCGCGCACGCGCCGTAGATGTCGGACAGGCCGAAGAAGTCGACCACCTTCGCGCCCCACAAGTCCTCGATGGCCTCGCGCGTGGACTTGATGGAGCCGCCCGGCTCGCCCGCCACGATGATGGTGTGGATGTTGAAGTCGGTGCGCGGGTCGTAGCCCTTCTCCTTCGCCTTCTCGCCGAGCGTCCACGCGTAGCTGGGGCTCGTCCAAATGACGGTGGGTTGGTACTGCTTCAGCACGAACAGCAAACGGTCGCTCGGCACGGCGCCCACCCAAATGGCCAGCGCGCCTAAACGCTGCGCGCCGATGACGTCGGGGCCGCCCACGTACAGCGC
>JAUNGO010000004.1:10855-86353 GCA_030524475.1 Eggerthellaceae bacterium
AGTTCAGGCCGTGCACGTAGCGGTCGTTCGGGCGCATACCCGCCTGCCAGAACAGGCGCGCCTCGGTGTCTTGCCACAGGTCGAAGTCCTCCTGCGTGAAGGGGCTGACCGTGGGGACGCCCGTCGAGCCCGACGAGGTGGCCATGAAGATGACCTCTTCCTCGGGCACGGAGCACATCTCGCCGAAGAAGCTGCCGACGTGCTGGGTCTCACGCTCGGTTTTCTTGTCGATGAACGGGAACTTCTCGATGTCCTTGAGGGTTTTGATGTCCTCAGGTTTCACGCCCGCCGCATCGAAGGTGCGCTTGTAGTACACCGTGTTCTCGTAGGCGTACTTCACCATGGCTTGCAGACGCTCGAGTTGCATGGCCTCGAGCTCGGGGCGCGGCATGCACTCGATCTCGGGGTCGTAGTATTTCTGGTCGTACGGAATGTCCTTTTTCGCCATGGTTTCTCCTTCTACTGTTTCATGGTGCTCGTTTATGGCGTTCTGGCTCGCTTTCGACGTCGCAAGCGCCTGCACGCAACGCACCTGCGCCGGGTACCGCGTTTTTTCAGCACGTTGTATGAAACCACGAACGCCGCTCGCAAACAACCTTTTTCGCCATTCGATGTTTCGATGCTTTGTTATCTGTAAAAACGATATCTCAGTTTATGTAGAATGAGAATACAATAGCGAATGCCAATAACCGAGCGTACGATAATGCAGAAGAGGGCGAACGGGGCGCGGCGTTTTTGGTGTGGTGGCGGCGTTTCGCGTATCGTGCGCGCCGCGTTCCGCGCGACGCGGTGCGTGGCGGGCGACGTGGTGCGCGACGCGACTTACGTTACGTCCCGCGTTCCGCGTGGCGCGCGACGTGGTGCGCGTTGTGCGTTGTGCGGAACGCAGCACGCGATGCGCCTACCGTTGCGCGCCGCGTGTTTCACGTGAAACATTCTTCTGCAGAAAAACGACCCACGAGAGGTTTCCTCATGACGCTTCAACAACTTCGCTACCTTATCGCCATCGCCGAGTACGGCTCGATCAACGCGGCGGCGCACAATTTGTACGCGTCGCAGTCGAATCTCTCGACCGCCATCAAGGAGCTCGAAAGCGAGCTGGGCATCACCATTTTCACGCGCAGCAACCGCGGCGTCACGCTGACGAACGACGGCACCGAGCTTTTGGGCTACGCGCGGCAGGTGATCGAGCAGGCCGACATGCTTGAGGAGCGCTACGCGCCGAGCGGCACCGACCACGCGCGGCTGGCCGTGTCGTCGCAGCATTACTACTTCAGCGTGCAGGCGTTCATGAACACCGCCGACGCGTTCGCGGGCGGAGAATACGAGTTCATACTGCGCGAATGCGCCACGGGAGAGATCATCGACGACGTGCGCACCTTCCGCAGCGAAGTGGGCGTTCTCTACACCGACGACTTCAACCGCCGCGTGCTGAGCAAGGCTTTCGCCGACGCCGACGTCGACTACTACCCCCTGTTCGAGGCGCGCGTGCACGTGTTCGTGGGAGAAAGCCACCCGCTGGCGTCCAAGACGCTGGTGAAGCCGGAGGATCTCGAGCCGTTCCCGCGCTACGCCTTCGAGCAGGGCACGTCCAACTCGTTTTACTACGCGGAAGAGCCGTTCAGCTATCTGCCCCATAAGAAGAACATCCACATTTCCGACCGCGGCACGCTTACCAACCTGCTTACGCACTACAGCGGCTACACGCTTTCGACCGGCGTGTTGTCGAGCGAAATGCATACGGGCATCGTGTCGATTCCGCTCGACACCGACGCGCGTATGCAAGTGGGCTACATCATGCACAACGAGCGCAAGCCGAGCGCGCTGCTTGAAAGCTACATAGCGAACCTGCGCGCCGTCATCAAGGAGAACCCCACGGTCACGGCCTATTTGGGCGAATAGGGCGGCGCTGCCCGCCCACGCCGCGCGGGCGGGCAGCTTCCGTAAAGCGATTTTCGCAAAAAGTGTTTCACGTGAAACACTTCTAAACGCGAAATTGCGAATAGGAATGTTTCACGTGAAACATCCGTAGGCGAAATCCCGCGCGGAAACGTTTTGCGCGCACGATTCCGCCCGCGTTGCGCGGCGCGCTGCGCGGCGGACAGCGCACGCGTGCACACCCCCAGATTCACAGTTTAGTAACGGTTTTTCAACGCTCCTCCCTGCAAACGTATGCTTATAGCACGTAGGCCGAGAGGAGCGTCCCTAAGATCATGGTCGACAAGGAAATACAACAGTGCATGCAGTCGAAGCGCCTGTCGCGGTCGACGGTGGTTATCGTGTGCGTGCTGCTCGTCGCGTTTTTCGCCGTGACGGTGAACAACATGGCGACCATTTCGGCGCAAGTCGAGTCGATCAAAAGCGGCCCTTATCCTGTTTCGGTGGCTGCCGGGCGCGTGGAGACGCTGCTCGTCAAGCTGCGCACCGTCACCGAGAGCCCGGCATATCTCAGCTCGGAGGATGCCATCGATGACGTGGTGCAAGCATATATCGAGGTCAACGAAGATATGACCGACAAATTAACCTTCATAAAGAATAATTATACGCTCGATCCCAACGACGCGCATATGCTGCAGAGCAGCTACGACGAACTTGTCGCGCGGCAAAACGAGTTCGTCGGCATGTGCGTTGACCCCGCGTACTCCGACGACGAGATTTTGCAATACGTCGACGAGCAGCTCTACCCCCTTATCGACAGCATGCTGGCGCTTGACGTGGACATACTCGACAAGTCCACCGAGGCGGTCGACTCCATGTACACCACCGTCAACGCCGCCATCACGCAGACGATCATCGTTTCGTGCATTCTCATGGCGGGTGTTTCCCTGGCGCTGGTCATGTACACCTACATTCTTCACCGCAAGAGCAACCGCGAGGAAGCCCTGCGCGACAACCTGCGCGACGCGCTCACGCTTGCTCAAAGCGCGAGCGCCGCGAAGTCGGCGTTTCTCGCCAATATGTCGCACGACATTCGCACCCCCATGAACGCCATCGTGGGGCTCACCTCAATTGCGCAGGCCCATTTGGACGAGCCCGCACGCGTCAAAGACTGCCTTGAGCGCATCGGCGCGTCGTCGAAGCACCTGTTGGGGCTCATCAACGACATACTCGACATGGGTCAAATCGAGAGCGGCAAGATTTCTTTGAGCGAGGAGCCGTTTTCCTTTAAGTGTCTTGTTGACGACTTCGCCGCCATGACGTCGCCGCAGGCGCGCGCGAAAAAGCTCGATTTCAGCGTCAACGTTGGTCACATCGAACACGATATGCTGGTCGGCGACGCCATGCGGATCAACCAAATCCTGCTGAATCTCACGAGCAACGCCATCAAATATACCCACGAAGGCGACCTGGTGAAAATATGCATCAGCGAGGAGACGAGCCTCCGCGAAGGGTTCGGCGTCTACCGTTTCGTCGTCAAGGACTCGGGTATCGGCATGAGCGAAGGCTTCCTCACCCACATTTACGACGCCTTCGAGCGCGAACGGAACGAAACGACCAACTTCACCGAGGGTACGGGGCTTGGTATGTCGATCACGAAAAGCGTGGTCGACCTCATGGGCGGCACGATCACCGTCGAGAGCTCTCCCGGCAAAGGTTCGACGTTTACCGTCGACCTTCCGCTCAAGTTTGCGCAAAACGACGAGTTGCACGTTTTAGACGAATGCGAAGGCGGCGCACGGGCGCTAACAGGGCGCGTTCTGCTTGTTGAAGACAACGAGTTGAACAGCGAGATTGCTTGCGAGCTGATCGAAGGGTTCGGCGTGGAGGTTGTCACGGCGCGCGACGGCGTCGAAGCGGTGGAGATGATGAAGGCCGCGCGGCGCAGCGAGAGGGCGGGCTACGACCTTGTGTTCATGGACTGGCAGATGCCGCGCATGAACGGCATCGAGGCAACGCGGGCAATTATTGCGTGGGAGGCGGAGCTCGGCCTTCCGCACACCCCCATCGTCGCCATGACGGCCAACGCGTTCAACGAGGATCGCGAACAGGCGCTCGCAGCCGGCATGGACGCCTTCATGGCGAAGCCCGTCGACCTCAAGGAGTTGGAGAAGAACCTGCGGAAATATCTACCGAGCACCTAGCGCGCCAAGGATGCGGCGCGCTAGGTTTGCAGCGAAAGAACGTACCTCGAGTGTGCTTGGCGCGTCCGACATGCCTCGCACGCCAGGCGTGTTCAGCACATAGAACGCACCGAGAGCAGTTAGATGTTCTTCAGAATTTCCATCACGAAGTCGGCGTTGGCGAGCATCGCCTCTTCGCTTACGTTGTCGGCTATGTCGTCGGCCTCTCCGTAGAACGCGGGTTTCCCGCCTTCCATGCCGGCAAGGTGCATCGTCTGGTAGCCGTGGCGGGCGGCGCACACCGCCGCGCCGTCGTTCCACAGCATCGACGTCGTGCTGACGCCCATACCGAGCGTCTGCGACGCCTTGCGCGTGTAACGCTTCATGCGTGACGACGACTTGACCGCGCGGAACGTGCCCTCGCGCTCGACGAGCGAGAGGTCGCCCGCGCCCAAGCCGTCGAGCTCGATAATGATCGAGCCCTTGAGATCGGCTTCGTGCTCGGCGATGAACGCCTCCATGCCGCCGTTGCCCGCAAGTTCCGCACCCAGCGCCACGAACCACACCTCGGTGTTGATGTCGGGATGGCGGAAACCGTAGATGCGCTGGACGTTTTCCGCATGGACTTCGTCGAGATCGGCCGCCGCGTGCTCGGCGGGCTCTGCTGCATACGAAGCGCCATCTGCCAACGGGTCGATCACCACGCGGCCCGTAGCCGACGCCGAGGTCGCAGGCACGTCGGCGGCGCTTTCGGCATACCCGCTCACCGATCCCGCAGCTTGGTCAACAGCCGCGTCGGTGTTGTAGCCGCCGCGGGCGTCGTAGGCGTCGTAGGCGCCGTAGTTGGCGTCGTTGTCGTTGTATTCGTCGTAGCCGTTTTCGTAGTCGTCGTAACCGTCAACGTAATCGCCGGCAGCGGACGCCTCGTCGGCACGCGCCGCTTTCCCCGCCCGGTTCTTTCGACCCGCTTTCGAGCCGCGCTTCGTCAACTTGCTCAAAGTCTCGCGCGAGAACGCGCCGCCGTTCCACGGGCGCGACCCACTCGGCGTCGGCGCGGCGGGTTGCTCGTCTTCCCACTCGTCGTATCCGTAGTCGTCGTAGTCGTCGTAACCGTCGTCTTCCGCATAGTCGTCGTACGAGCCGCCCTGCAACTGGCTTTGGTCGAGCATTTGGGTGTCGCCCGCGTCTTGGCGGAAGCTCTCCCAACCGCCGCGCGCCTGACCGACCGCCCGCGCCTCGAAGTTCTCGTCGACGTCGAGCCACTCTTGCGCGCTCGACTCGACCTGCTGGTCCTTCTTGCGGCCAAACTTGAACTTGCCGAAGAAACGCCCGGCGCGCGACTTGGGCATATCCACGTACCCCGGCCCCGCAAAGGCACCGGTTTCCGTGTACTGCTCCTCGTAAGCCGAGTCGTCGGCGTCGTCGACGTACATATCATCGGGACTCACGTCGTCAAGCAGCTCGTCGCCCACAGGCGCGAACGCGCCCGTTGCCCCAACCGACGCGAACGCGCCGGCTTGATTCACGTTTTGCGCGCTCGCCTGCGCGGGTTCCTCCGCCTCGGAAGACCCTTCGCTTGCGTGTGCGTCTTCTTTCATGTTGAGAATGCCCGAAAGGGACGGCAGCGCCGCGCGCAGAGAAGCCTGTCGCGCCGCCTGTTGAGCAGCTGCGTTGTCCTCGCCTTCCGCCGCGCCCGCAGGCGACTGAGCCAGCGGAGCAGATTGGCGATGCTGCGTCGTGGTGTCGAGCGGGGCAAACGAGCCCGTAAAGCTCGGGAGCGTGATTGCGCGCTTCTTGCGTTGCTTGGGTTGGTGCGGCTGACCCGGCTGGGCTTGTGCGGCAGCGCTTTCCGCCGCTGACAACGTTTCACCTGAAACGTTCGGAAGATTGAGATTGACCGAGTCGAGCGCCGGAATGGCGTCGGCATCGAGCACGTTCACGCGCCCGACAGCGGAGCGCCCCTCAAACGGCGAGGCAGGTGCGGAAGCCGGCGTCGGGGACGCGGAAGGGACAACCGAGACGGGAGAGATGGTGCCAGCAACGCCTGAGTCGGCGGCGGTAGCTGCGGCGCCACTCGCACCCGCGCCCGAAACGCGAGCGTTTCTGAGGTCGGCAGCGGCGCGGCGCATTTCGTCGGCGTCGACTGCCACGGGCTCGAACGCATGCGTCTTGTCGGGAGAAATTTCGGCGCCGCTCGTTTCGACGGGCAAAGCTTCTGCAAGCACGCCGGGCGCGCCGGACGCGACGGCTGCAGCAAATTCCGAAGGTTCCGCTTGCGAACCTTCGGCGGCAACCATGTTTGCGACGTCCTCGACGTCAGGCATTTCGGTTGCCACAATGTTTTCGCGCATACGCTGCAAGCGCTGGTCAACTTCGGAAGAAGCCGCGAAGGGCGTGGCGCGAGAGGGCTCGTCGACCGAAGCCGACGCGGCAGAAGGCGAAATCGACGCCGCTCCACGCGCCGCAGCGGCGTCGAGGGCGTCGGCGTACCGCGAGCGCTGGCTCGGGCTCGCAGGCGCGGCGGGAGATTTCTTAGCCTTTGCCTGCGCCGTCTTGAACCAATCGGGCACGCCGGCGTTAGCCGGAGCCGCCGAGGGGTTCGCGTCGGCAACGTTCGAGCCGCCAGCCGTCTCCGCTGCCGCGGAGGCGGCGTTTGCTGCTGCGGCGGCGGCGCCCGCCGCTGCCGTTGCGCCTGCAACACCCGCAGCGACCGCGCCGTCGGCGGCGGAAGACGCGCCCCATCCAGCCGCATCGCCCGCAGCACCAAGGGCGGATTCAACGCCCGCGGTGCCCTGGTCGGCAGCTTGCCCGGATACTGCTGCGAAGTCGGCGGCCGCGCCGTGCTCCGAAGCTGCGACGCCAGCGCCCGCGGCTTCGCCGTACGGCGCGCGCGGTGCGAAAGCCGCGTGCGTCTCTTCGCGACGCGCGCGTTTTTCTTCTTCCGTCGCTTCTATAGGCAGCGAACCGTTCACTTGCACGAGGTTGTGCGAAATGTCGATGTTGATCGTGTTGCTTACCGGCTTGCCGGACAGCGCCGCCACGGCAGCCTTCGCCGCCAGCAGCCGTGCCTCGGGGGACTCCTCCGCGAACTCAGGCTCCTTGATCGGAGACGCGCCGTAGGAGTCGTCGTACTCGAATTCCGCGCCTTCCGGAACAAGACCCATTTCGCGCGCCGCCTCTTCGCCGTGCATACGCGCCTCGATTTCCTCCTCCG
Organism: Eggerthellaceae bacterium; assembly: GCA_030524475.1. GTDB lineage: Bacteria > Actinomycetota > Coriobacteriia > Coriobacteriales > Eggerthellaceae > CAAEEV01. Next base: position 18,131 of record JAUNGO010000004.1, read on the forward strand.
ACACGCGCCCGCGCCCGATGCGCGTCGCCACCTCGGCGAGGACCGACACGCCCGCCGCATTGCAGTTCGCGCCCTCGTTGTAGGGAGCGAAACGGCGAACGAGGAAACCGACAAGCGGAAGCGCCGCCAAAATCATCGAAACGACCGACAGGATGTTCAGGAAAATAAGCAGCCCGCCTTCCGCATTCGAAACGAAGCGGAGAAGCAGCAAAAGGGGAATGAGAACCAAGCCGGCGAATTCCGCCCACTTCACGTAAGGGTAGGTTGCGAGCACCGCGCTGCCGAGGTCTTTGCGCACCTTGCCGCTGTCGTAGCGCGCCACAAGAACGATCTTGCGGCGGCGGGGCGATGCGGTTGCCGACGACGCGGCGGGCTCGTACTTCGTGACGACGTTTTGGCTGACGCCTTGGCTCAAGAGGCGCGCGACGACCGGCTGCCAGAACGTCTCCAGCCCGAACAGAACGACCGCGATCAACGAAACGATCAGGGCGGGGATTACTGCTATCGGGGCAAACAGCGCCACGAGTGCCATGACGACAGCCACGCCGCTGCAAATGGCGCGGGGCATTTCGTAGTTCGGGTTGCAGTTGAAGTCTTCGACCTCGGCGGCGAGCCCAGCCTCGTGCTGGAACACGTCGCTTATATACAAAGCCGCCTGCTGCTCTTCCTCAGTTCCCGCAGGACGTGGTCCTATGGTCTGCGACAAATGCGCAACATGCTCTTGAATCTCGGACATAAGTTTTGCCTTTCGCTTTCAAACAGCGCATGATCAGGGCATAATAAAGTTTTAGTATACGCCATTTCTAACGAATGCCCAAATAATCACGCAGAAATGCATCCGCTTCCGAGGCTCGCGCGCGCTCGGTGTCGTACGTTGCGACGTCTGAATTTATTGCTTGCTCGAAATATTCTTCAACAAGAGCTATCGGGTCGCTTTTTTGGCTTTTAATGAGAGTCGCCGCCTCGGACTCGAGGTTGTTGTACGCCTCGTTCGCCTCGCCGGCGCGCTCCTTGTTGCGCTCGAGGTACGCCTGATTCGACGCCAGCGCCTGTTCTTGGGCCTCAATGCGCAGGTCAATGTACTCGAGAAACGCGCTGAGGTCTATTTCGGGGCAAAGGTCTTGCGCGGCGACCAGCGACTCGCGCGCCTGGGCAAACGTCGTGATCGCCTCGGTCGATATCTCCGATGAGGCCAGCGTGTTCTCGGGGCTTGTTTCAGCGATAAGGGTGGCGGCGTCGCGCGTGAGGGAGTCGCCCTCGAGCAGCGCGTTCCACCCCTCTTGCGCTTTTTCGTAGAGCTGGAGAAGGTTCGTTGTGGTAGATAGAATCGCGCCGCCCGCGTCGATCATGTTAAGCCGCGCGTTGATGGCGATGAGCGCGCGGTTCGATGTTTCGATGTCGCTCGTGTCCTTGATCGACGACTGGAGAGTCTCGATCGACGCCTTTATTTCTTTGAGTTGTTTCGACGCTTCGTTGAGTTGCTCGGTGGTGGGGGTGTTGTTGGCGGTAGCAGAAGCGGAACGCGCGGAGTTGGTGGCGGCGTTGTCGTTGTTGGCGGTGTCGCGAGTAGTGGCGGCGTTGCCGTTGGTGTTGGTGGCGGCACTGCCGGCGCTGGCAGCATTTTCGCCGACAGTAGAATCGCTGGCAGTAGCGGTATCAGCAGCGTTGCCCGCAGCGCTACCATCAGCGGCGCTGTTCCCGGCAGCGCTGCCATCGGCGGCGCTGGCACCGCTACCCTCGTCAACGCCGAGCACGCCCGCGTTGCTGCCGGCAGCGGCGTCACGATCCGCGCCGCCGTCATCTGCGCCGTTGCCCGCAGCGCCCACAGCCGAGCCATCGTCACCACCGCTGCCCGACCCTTCGTCTGCGTCGGCATCACCAGCGGCAATTTGTTCGAGCGTGCTTTCCTCAATGTATTGAATCCGCTCATCGAGGGCGAGCACAACCTCGTCGGGTTCATCGATGTTTTGTATCAGACCCGCCAGCCCTGATCGCATTTCCTGCGTATGCTGGTAGCCGCCGTAAACAAAGCTCACGCCAACGGCGAGCAGTATCGCCGCGCCAAGCACGCCAGCAGCCGCCGCGAGGCGCTTTCCGCGCATACGCACCGCTTTGCGCCGCGCCACCTCTTCAACAGGGGTTTCCCACGAAGGCGCAGAAGACCGCGAACTCGTTGCCGAGGACTGGCCAGCGGCGGCAAAAGAGCTCCCAATTCCTCCAACTTCCCGCGTCGCGCCGCCAGCATGAGAAACTCCTGCGGATAACGACGAAGAACCCGCCGACAGCGCACTTTCGGGCGTTGATTCTTTCGTCGTTGCCTCAGCCGACGCCGCCGACAGCGCGGTCGAGCTGTCGGCAGCAATCCCAGGAACGGTCTGCGGCGTCGAGGAAGGCGTCGCCGCCGTTGAGTCGGTCGAAACGAACTCTCCCGTGGAAAGAGGCAGCCCCTTCTCCTTCGTTGGAGTGGGCGCGGGCTTTTTCGCCTTCAAGGTAAAGAGCGATATCACGCCGAGAAGAGGAAAACGGCGCGAGGAACGGTCGCGGCGGTCGCCGTCGGCGGCGTTTTTTGCCGCGTCGAGCACGCTGAACGATATCTCGTTCGACGTGCCCTCGGTGTGGCGCTTGATGTGCGCCGCGCGGGTTATTTTCTCTTCTCGCTTCTTCAATCGATTTCTTTCTCAGCAAACGCAACTTTGCATCAATACCTGTGCGCAGAATGTTTCGCATGAAACACTTTGGGCGTCCCTACCCTTCGCGGTGGGCGTTTTGAGCGCCGTGCTCGGGGTCGCACGCAAGGTCGCGCGCAGAACCACACGCAGAGCCGCTCTCAAAATCGCGCCCGGCGTTGCGCTCGATGTCGCGCACGATGTCGGCCACCGTGCAAACGCGGATGTTCTTGCTCGGCAACGAGTTGAGGAACGCCTTGCCGTAGCCTTTCGTCACCAAGCGCTTGTCCGCGAGAATGAGCACGCCCTCGTCGGTCGACTTTCTGATGAGGCGCCCCGCGGCCTGTTTAATTTCGAGAACCGCCGCGGGAAGCACGTAGCGCCGCCACGCTTGGTCGTCGCGCGCCGAACGCTCGCAGGAAAGCGGGTCGGTGGGCTTTGCAAACGGCAGCTTGGGAATGATCACGCCCTTGAGCGTGGCGCCCGGAGCGTCGAAACCCTCCCAGAAGCTTTTCAAGGCGAAAAGCGAGAGATGCTCGTCGGCGAGGAAGTCGTCGCGCAACCCCTTCACCGAAACGCCCCATTTTTGACACACAAGCCGCAGATTGTCGGTCTTTAGCTCGGGCTGAACCACCTCGAAGCACTTCTCCATCTCCTTGCGATTGGTGAACAGCGTAAGCATTGAGCCCTGTTGAGCGCGATGCGCGGCAACGAGAAGGTCCTGGAGCGCCGAAAGATAGCGCGGCTCGCTGGGCTCGGGCATGTCTTTTGCCACGTAGACGGTCATTTGGCGGTCGAAGTCGTAGCTCGACGCAAGCGAAAGCGAGCCCGCGCGCGACGATTCGTCGCTATTGAGCCCCATCGCATCTTGGAACGACTGAAACGAGTTGTTCGCCGTAAGCGTAGCCGATGCGAACACAACCGAGCGCGTGTTGGCGTACAGCGTGTCGCACAGCTCCGCGCCGACGTTGTAAAGCAGCGCTTCAAGCTTGTCGCCGCCGCGGTCGGCTTTGTGGCACAAATGGGCGGCGTACACGTAGGCGTCCGACCCCGACGACAAAATCACGTCGCAAGCCCTGATGATGTCCTTGAGCTCCATCGCAACCGACGCAATCTCGCGCTGAACCACCGCCGCGCCTTCCACGTCCTCAAGATAGCCGACAAGCTCCTGACTTGCGGTAACGAGTTTCTCCGCGCGCTCCGACATCGTGCAGCCGAAACCGGAAAGCGCCTGAAACGCCGACCCCGCGCGAATCTCGTCGTTGATCCACAAGTCGACGTACTCGTATCCCTTGCTTCGCTTTGAGGGGTCGTAGAACAGAAGGTCGCGCACGTGGGAAGCGAATTCCGCCTCTGCCTGCGCAAATTCCCTGCCCGCGGCTTTCGCCTTGCTCGTAAGCGCGAAGAACAACGTGATGGCGTTCTCGTCGTTGAGAGTCACCGTGCGCTCGGCTCGCACAAACACGTTCCGGGACGTCTCTTCCGCGGAAACGCGCTGCGCAAGGCTGCCCATGTCGTCAAGCGAGAGCTCGAGGGAAAACGCGCGGCGAGCCTCGTTTTCCGCCCCGTGTGCCTCGTCGACGACCCAGAAACGCACAGGAGGAAGAAGCCCGCCGTCAGCCGCAAGGTCGCAGAACAGCAGGCTATGGTTCGTTACCACGACGTCAGCCGACTCGGCGCGCCGACGGGCGCCGTGGACGAAGCAAGACGTGCCGTAGAAGGGGCACTTCCTTCTCATGCAGTCGTGGCTTGTCGTGGTAATCGACCGGCGCGGCAACACGCGATAGTCGATCTTAAGGCTGTCCATGTCGTCGTATTCCGTTTGCTCGACAAACGAAAGCAGAGCCGCGAGGGCAGGCGCCTGGGAATACTCGGTGTTCGCCACCGTGCGCTTGCCGGGACCTTCCGTCGCGATGCGCTCAATCTTGCGAAGGCACGGGTAGTGGGAGAAGCCTTTGAGGGCGGCGAAGGTGAAGGCGGGCGCGACGTCACTCCCGACGGCATCGTTTCGGGCGGCGCGGGCGACATCTGCGGCGTTTGCGGCGCGAGCATCGTTGCTGGCGTTGCGGGCGCCGTGGGTACCAGTCGAAGCTCCCAAACTCGATGTTTCACGTGAAACATTCGCGCGCTGCTCGCGCAACGCCTTCTCCAATCCGGGAAGCTCCTTGTAAACAAGCTGGTCGAGCAGCGCGTTCGTCTTGGTTGCCACACCCACCGCAATGTTGTTCTCTCGCGCCGTCAACACCGCCGGAACAATGTATGCCATCGATTTTCCGACGCCCGTTCCCGCCTCAACCATGAGATTCTCAGACGTCGCGAATGCGCGGCGCACCGCCTGCGCCATTTCAAGCTGTTCGGAACGCGGCTCGTAATCGTCGTAGAGAGCGCCCACCACTCCTGCTGCGGAAAAAGCCTCCTCCACGGCTTCCTTCGAAGGGAACGACATCGCCGGCACCCGTCCATCAGGCATCATGTGCATGGGATCGCGCTTTGCCCGCTGCTCAGACTTCCCCACCCGCGCGCGGCGCAGCGACCGCAAGGAGAAAGGCAAGGTTGACGAAGCACCTTCCGCAGAAGGCGAACCCTCGATAATCCCCTCCTGCTCCTCGCGCGACGCAAAGTAAGAAAAAACCTTTACCGTCGGCCATTCCGCGGGAGTTGCCATGCCGGCAATCTCGCGCACGAGAGGCGCCGGCATACTTTCAACCGCCGCAAGAAGGATGCGGAACAGTGCGCAGGTTGCCGCCACGTCGTCGTCGGCGCGGTGAGTCGAAAGAGGCGCCCCGAAAGCTTTTACCAGGTCAATCAAGCGATGTGACTTCATGCGGGGAAGAGCGATGCGTGACAGGTCGAGCGAGTCAAGCCACGTGTTCTCAAGAAGGGGATATCCCGCAGGGTGCTTCGTCGTGAAATTCCGATCAAATTCCGCATTGTGGGCAACCACCTTCGCGTCGCCAACGAATTCAACGAGCCGCGCCAGCGCTTCTGCCGGGAGCGGAGCGTCTTTCACGTCCTCGTCGTGGATGTTCGTCAAATGGGCAACGTCGTCCGGAATAGATTTTCCTGGGTTAACAAAAGTAATGAACCAATCAACAATCTCGCCTTGCTCCATGCGCGCGGCGGCAATCTGCGTCAATTCGTCGTGATTCAGGGAAAAACCTGTCGTTTCCGTGTCGACGATAACGATATTTCGATCAAATTCCCCGAAATCAGACTCTTTCGCCCGTTGAGGCAGCGCCATATAGCGCTCAACCACCTCTTGAGGCGTGCCCTCGAGAATGTATTTCATCAAGGATTCGTTTGCTTGAAGCATCGTTTCCCCACGTTCTGTTATCTAAGATTCTCTATACTAAATGCTAAAGAAATATTGTACCAACCCCAAGATCGAGGTGACCATGAATCAGTATTTTGGTACATATCAAACATTCGAGACAACCTCCAAAAACGAAGCCGCTGCTCTTATCGGCGCCGACAACCTTGTTGGCGATTTGTTCGAAATAGACATAGAGCTCGAAGAAAGTGGGCACCGCGCGTGGCTTGTCAACAAGTTCGGAAAGCGCGTCGGCTTCTTCAACGAGGCATTTTCTCGTAAGCTCAGCGTCATGAAGGCGCGTGGGCTCGCCATGAAAGCGATTCTCTCGTTCGTCGCCTACACCGATCATCCCGATCCTGGCTACTATTGGGGTGAAATGGCTGTGATCTGCTACAACACGGCTTACGAAAGCGCTTTTGAAAAGTTCATTGGCTCTACATGCGAACATATGTGCGATGGTGTGCGCGTTCGCGTCGATCTTGGTGACGACGGAGTCGCGCATATCATAGAAAGCAACGGGGAATGGACTCCGTCCCAAACCGAGCCAATGCCTAAGATGGACAAAGGCACCGCTGTAATGAAAAGTAAGCGAAGCGTTAGCGAGAAAATGATCGAACAAGGGCGCAAAGGGAACAAGGGATGTTACGCCATTAGTTGGATATTTTTGTTTGTTCTCGCCGCAGCCGTCGTTTTCGGATTGAGATCATGCGGAGTTTTTTAACTCATTTCGCAAGCAGGTAAGAAAGGAGGGGATGTTTCACGTGAAACATTCCCTCCCTATTTTGAAGTTTGGCGTATTCTATTTCTCTTCCAGGGCAAATTTAATCAACTTGGTGCAGAGTTCAGGAAAGGAAATACCCGCCGCTCGCGCGGCATCGGGAAGAAGAGACGTTCCCGTCATGCCGGGAATAGTATTTGTTTCCAATATCCAACTAACGCCTTCTTCATCAAGAATAAAATCAGACCTTGATACCCCCGAGCAACCTAATGCTTTATGAGCCCTGACCGCAAGATCCTGAATCTCACGCGCCACGGTGTCCGACAAACGCGCTGGGCAAATATGTTCCGATCCGCCTGGCGCATACTTCGAGTCGAAATCATACGAGGAACTCTTGGGAATGATTTCAATAATAGGAAGAGCGAAGGGATCCTCGTTTCCCAATACAGCAACAGTAAGCTCGGTTCCTGTTATGTACCTCTCGATCAACGCGTGCGTGTCATACTTAAAAACATCAAGAAGCGCCTTTTCAATGTCTTCTTTGCTGTGAGCGATAAATACACCCAGCGAACTACCCTCAGTTGAGGGCTTTATAACACAATCGACACCTATCTTCTCGATAATCTCATCGATTGAGTACGCATCGTCTTTTTTTAAACTGAGCGAAGTAGGTGTTGGGATATCTGCGTCGATGTAAAAACGCTTTGCCTGAACTTTGTCGATGGCAAGTGCGCTTGACCATACGCCAGACCCTATATAAGGAAGCTCTATCAATTCCAAAAACCCTTGGATGACACCATCTTCGCCGCCACGGCCATGTAAGCACAGGAAAGCTACGTCAAAACCGCCGTCGATAAGTGATTTCAAATCTTCCTTTTTTGCGGGATCAAACACTTCAACCGAGTAACCCGCCTCAAGAAGAGCAGCCCGCGCACCCTCTCCCGAAGCGAGCGAAACCTCCCTCTCACCGCTTGTGCCACCCGCTAAAAGAGCTACTTTGCATGTATGGGGATCGAAGGAATTGAACATGAGTTCACCTTTCAGAAAAACGACTTCGGCAGTAAGCAAGTATATCAGAGAACATAACGCGAATGTTTCACGTGAAACATTCTTAAAACGTTGGACCGACGTTTACTTATTCGTTTTCTACTCTGTGTTGTTGGCCTTATCGATCAGATGCCCTTACAGCCTAACTTTTCTCATGCTTTAACGTTAATCGCTGAAATGTTTCACGTGAAACATTTTTTCGGGTGCAATAGGATTGTTTTCGAGTGTTTCACGTGAAACACTCGAAGCATGTTAGTGCCCGACCTTTTATAATGGAACATATGGATAATCAAATTAAAACATATGATATTGAGCAGCTCACTGATGTATTCTCCAAGATGGGGCAACCTAAATTCCGTGCAAAGCAACTTTACGAGTGGCTGCACGTTCATCAAGCTTGCTCGTACGACGAGATGACCAACCTTCCGCTATCTCTCAGGCAGCAGCTTTCCGAAGAATATCCTCTCACAAAACTTGCCATTACCAACAAGCAGGTCTCTCAAGACGGGACACGCAAATATATTTTTGCGCTTGAAGACGATAACGAAATTGAGGCGGTTGGAATCCCCTCGAAAGAAATATCTGACGAGGGTACCACCGACACGTCGACTAGATTGACCGTATGCTTTTCAACGCAAGTGGGATGTGCCATGGAATGCGCGTTTTGTGCAACGGGACACGAGGGGTTCACACGTAATCTCACTGCAAGCGAAATGGTTGAGCAAATTTCCCTTATTCAAAAAGACTTCGGTATCAGGGTCTCCAACGTTGTTGCAATGGGCCAGGGTGAACCGTTTTTAAACTACGAGCAGCTTATAACGGCTCTCCATATTATCAACAGTCAAGACGGAATGCGCATAGGTGCACGACATATAACGGTCTCTACATGCGGGGTTATTAAAGGAATTGAGAGTTTTTCCAAAGAACCTGAGCAGTTTACTCTCGCCATTTCGCTCCATTCTGCATCGCAAAATATACGCGATTTCCTTATGCCGCGTGTGTCAAACCAACCGATTGAAAAGTTAAAAGAAGCAATAAGGCGATACAACAAAAAGACAGGTCGCCGAGTTACGCTTGAATATATGCTCATAAAGGGAGTCAACGACGGCGAGGATGATCTTGAAGCGCTTTTATATTTCTGTAAAGAGATTTTTGTTCATGTCAACATTCTAACGATGAACGAGATAGACGACTCGCCATTTCAGCCTTCGAAAACTAAAGTTGTGAAAAAGTGGATCGACGCGCTTGAGAGAAATCATATTGAAGCAACAGTAAGAAATCCTCGCGGATCAGATATTGCCGGAGCATGTGGGCAGCTTAAAAATTCAAAATAGGCAATTGAGAAGAGGAGCCCGAATGTTTCACGTGAAACATTCGGGCCTTTCTATACTGGATTTCAGCGACGCTGTTTTTTTAGGTCAAGTCCCACTCATACATCGCAGCGAAAATGTTTCACGTGAAACATTTAAGAGACGTAAGCGAGGAGTTCCTCAAAAAGTCTCTCGAGATCAGCTTCATCGTTAAACTCAATCTCGATTTTGTTCTTACCTTTCGAAGATTTCACCCTCACATTGGTCTTAAGGACATCCTTCAAGGCTTTCGCGACGGATTTATACATAGGCGGTATTGGCTCTCGCTGACGAGAGCCGTCACTTGGCTTGCCCGACAAAAGATGAGCAAGGTTTTCCGCCTCCCTCACGCTTAACTTATCTTCAGTCAATTTATTTGCGAGGGTTTCTCGCCCTTCCTTGGTAGGAACAGACAAAATAGCCCGCGCATGACCTGCCGTAATCTTGTCTTCAAAGAGAAGTTGCTGAGCTTCTTCAGGAAGATCAAGGAGACGAAGAGCGTTAGCAACAGTCGAGCGACCTTTCGACATTGCCTGGGCAACGTCAGATTGAGTCATATTTCGGCGCTCCATCATGCGCTTATAGCCATAAGCTTCCTCAATCGGGTTAAGATCGGAACGTTGAATATTCTCGATAAGGGCCAGTTCAAGCGCACGATCTTCATCAACATCCTTAATACGTACAGGAACTGTCTTCAAGCCAAGTTTCTTACACGCCTGCCAACGGCGCTCGCCGGCAATAATTTGATACGAGTTTTCGCCTATGGTTCTCACTAAGATAGGTTGCAGAAGCCCGTCTTTCTCAATGGAAGCCGCCAGCTCGTCAATTTCGTCTTGTTTGAAATTGGTGCGCGGTTGATTAGGGTTTGGAACAACTGATTCAAGAGGAACCTCGTCTATTTTGCGGTGAGAGCGGTAAGGAAGAGGAGACGTTTCAGCGCTTTCAACTTCGTTTTTCTCGGTTTCAAATGTTTCACGTGAAACATTGTAAGTTGTTTCGCCGTTTTCATCTACAACAACGCGTTCCCGCGACGGAGAGGGAATAGCAGGTGCAACTGGTTCGTACGAACCACCTAAAAGAGAGTTTAATCCACGCCCTAATCCACTTCTATTGTTGTTTTTAGCCACGGCTGATCACTTCCTTTGCAAGTTCAATATAGGAGATAGACCCTTTTCCTTTAGGATCGTATTGGGTGATAGGTTGCCCAAAACTTGGAGCTTCTGACAGCTTAACAGTGCGAGGAATAAGTGTATTGAATACGATTTTTCCGAAATAGCCTCGCACTTCGTCGACCACCTGCTTGGAAAGCAAGGTTCTATTGTCATACATCGTGAGAAGAACCCCATAGATATCAAGAGTGGGATTAAGCCTTGATTTGACACGTTTCATTGATTCAAGAAGTTTTGTCACGCCCTCGAGAGCATAAAACTCGCATTGAATCGGAATAAGGAGCTTATCAGCTGCAACTAGTGCATTTACTGTTAAAAGTCCGAGGGATGGAGGGCAATCAATGAAAATGTAGTCATAACGTCCTCGCATCGACCCGACGGCATCCTTGAGTCTATTCTCACGCGCCATTTCGGATACAAGCTCAACCTCAGCGCCCGCAAGGTTAATGGTCGCGGGAGCAACGTCGAGACCAGGGCAAACATCGGGGATAATAACCCTCTCTATAGGCTCATCAGCCAGAAGAACATCATAAATGCACTGTTGAACGGCAGATTTTTCTATACCGAGTCCACTCGAGGAATTACCTTGTGGGTCGAGATCAACGAGAAGAACCTGCTTTCCCATCTCACCGAGTGCAGCCGCAAGATTAATAGCGGTGGTTGATTTACCCACACCGCCTTTTTGATTGATGATAGCTATGATCTTTGTTTGCCCTACAACGTGTTTTACAGGTTCTTTTTCTTCGTAAGACCTTAAAGACTTGGATTCAATCTTGTCTTCAAGAGGTTGAACCACATCGCGAACGATAACAACAGGTTCATCAAGATCATCCGATGTATTTTCCTGAACCTCGCTCACCTGTTTATTGACAGTCTTTGTCTCATTTTTTTCACGTTTAAGACTATCTAGAAATCCCACGGTTTCCTCCTTTTCGACTTAAAACGAGTATATCAAACGAAATTCACGTTGGAATGTTTCACGTGAAACATTCCAGTGGAGGTAACAGAAAAGCAGCTCAAAATGTTTCACGTGAAACATTCACACCTTACTTTTTAAAAGAGAGAAGCCATTTCCCATAAGGTCGTTACGACGGGCTTTAACTTCCTTATCTATTACTTCACATACTCCCTCAAAACTCTCGTCAATGTCTCTATTAGAAAACCGGAGTTGCTTTATTTCCCTCATTTCAAGAAAAGAAGTGCGTGTGGCGTCATAGGCCAGTGAACGTTTTTCGTAATGCTGGCCGCCATCAAGTTCAACGCTAAGGCGTGCCTTGCGACAGTAGAAATCAACTATATAGTTCCCAATAACTTTTTGAGCTTTGAAAGTAACTTCGTATTCAGCAAGAAAGCGATACCAGAGTTTCTTTTCGTGAGGAGTCATGTTCCTTCTAAGGTAAAGAGCCCTCTCCGCTAAAACTTTTCTCCTTGTCATCATTTGTTTCCCTTTCTTCTAGAAACTCGAGACAAGAAGATCGTAACAGCGCCGTTTAACCAAGAGATGCGAGAAATCTCACACCACTCTCACTCAATTCGCTTTGATATCACACAAGTTTGATACCAAGTTCAAACAAAAAATCAGAAGCTCATATGCCAATGTTTCACGTGAAACATCTCTGGATATGACTCGTATTTAACCGAAATTCAACCAAAAACTAACTAAAACCTAACTAGAAAATGTTTCACGTGAAACATTTTCTATACCGTGAGCGGTTTTTTTTGAGCCATACTTATTCGACGCGGAAGCTTTATTTTTGCTTTAGCCACTTTCTCAAAAGAAACGATCTCACGATACGTCTCGCCATCGCTTAAAGTTAAACTACGGCGAGAAACCAATTTCATTCCAAGAATCTTCTCCAAAGATTCGGCATGATTTAATTCGTCCTCCGAAAGACGAGCTTTATAACAAACTAAACGACCTCCCTTAACGAGCAAAGGAGACGACAACTCGAGTAGGGAAGGGAGTTGAGACAAGGCGCGGGCGGTCAAGACGGCGAAAGCGGATCTTTTCTCAAGGGCGAGGTCTTCTATTCGACCGGGATACGTCTTAATTTGACCCGATAGCGATAGTTTCGATAGAGCTTCCTCTATAACAGCTGCTTTCTTTTTTACCGAGTCAACGAGAACAGCTTCTCGTCCGGTTTTAATGGATACAGGAACGCCGGGAAAACCACCACCTGTTCCTAAATCGCCGTACAACCCTTGCGGAGCAGCGTTGATTTCAGGAAGTGCTGACAAGGAATCTTGCACATGAAGAATGCGCGCCTGGTCAAGGGATCCAATTCTCGTGAGATTGACAGTCTTGTTTGCTTCAAGAATCAAATCAAGGTATAAGGCAATCATTTCGTCATCGGACATTGTTGCTCCTTAAAATGTTTCACGTGAAACATTTTGCCATCGGTTACACAGAATGTTTCACGTGAAACATTCTGTGCAATAGTAACCGAAGAAACAACCTATCCACAACAACGAAAATGTTTCACGTGAAACATTTTCGTGCTGGTTTTCGATTTCACATCCCTTCACAAGCTGTTTATTTAAACCCTCAATGTTTCACGTGAAACATTGAGGGTTTAAAAAGAAGGAAGCGGCAGCAGAACAAAAATATGCTACTTATTACAAAAAGCAGCAGCAACATTGCAGCAAAAGATTCAAGAAGGGAGTTTCACAATACATGACTGCAACAAATAAAGAGGGGGTGAGTCGAAGACCCAACCCCCTCGAGTGAATTTGTTTTTGACGTGTGCTACGAAGCTTTACCGAGGAACGACTACAACATGACGCGTGCTGCCTTCCCCTTCCGAAACGGTATCGACGCGATCGTCGTCGCGAAGCGTGATATGAACGATACGGCGCTCATACGGAGTCATGGGGCGTAAATTGACGTTACGGTGCTGTGCTGCTGCACGGTTAGCGGACGAATGAGCGATAGATTCGAGTTTTTGCCGCTGACGACTTTTGTATCCCTCAACGTCGATAACCACCGGATAACGAAACCCTATGGTTCGCACTGTGATGGCTGACACAAGGAATTGCAATGCATCAAGGGTTTTCCCATGGCGACCAATGAGAACAGCAAGGTCGTCGCCTGTGATATCGAGGATAAGTTCGCCGTCGTCACCTTCATATTCGTCAATAGTGACGTCGCCCACATTGAAGTACTTAAGAATATCCTGCAAGGCCGATATAGCCGTATCAGCAATATTGTCGAGCATTTCCTCCGTTACTTCTCCGTCACCAGAAGCATCGGTCGACGATTCCGTTTCAATCGAATCCATCTTATCGGACACCACAGCAGTTTGATCCGCGTCGTCTGCATCGGCACCTTCGCAAACTTCACCTTCGAGGGTTTCCTCAAATTCCTTCGTTTCCTCCGACATAACTTCCTCCTTTGTTCCAAGAGAGTGGGGCGAAATTTTTCACGTGAAACATTTCGCTTTAAAACACAAAGGGAGTGTTTCACGTGAAACACTCCCTCGGTTACTAAAATGGATCTAGCGCTTCTTCCTCGGGCGCTTTTTCTTGGTTTTCCGCGTAACGGTCACTTCGACAGGCTTAACCTCCACAGGTTCTTCGGCAGCTTTCTGCTCGTCTTTGCGGCGACACAGGAAAAGCGAGAGCTGATTTTGACCAATACCGATCAAAGAAGACATACCCCAGAACAACAACACGCCGGCAGGGGAGCTCCATGAAATCCAAAGCATGAACACCGACATGACTACCGCCATGATAATCATTTGGTTCTTCTGCTGCTTGTTCTCGCTCTTGAGCTGTTGCAGGACCATCGGCAAAAACGTTGCGCCTGCGAAGATTACCATAAGGATTAAATAGGGAACAAATGTTCCAAATCCCTGAAAAAATGCCTGTTCAGGCGTGGTAACAAGGTTAGGCACCAAGTTGTAGAAGGAATAGTCGTGGACTTCTTCGCGCGCACCCATCTCACGCAACACCTGGAACAAGGCAATGAAGATGGGCATTTGCAGCAACATGGGAATGCAGCCGGCGAGCGGGTTGAACTTCGCCTCGGCGTAGAGTTTCTGCATTTCCTGGCTTTGACGAACCTGGTCGTCGGCGAAGCGCTCCTGGATGCTCGCGATCTTCGGTTGAATCTTCTGCATCTGGTAGTTCGACTTCGCCTGCTTGTGCATGATCGGCGAAACGATGATGCGGAAGATGATGGTGACTAAGAGGATAGCGAGTCCCCAGTCGCCGCAGAAGCTGTAGAAGGCTTGGATGACGTCAAAGATCCAATCCTTGAATACTTCCCACATTCCATTTTCCCTTCTAATTCAAACCCGTCGAGCCCTTAAGGCACGGGGTCGTACCCATAAGGCCCGCCGGGATGACACTTCGCAAGACGCTTCGCCGTGAGGACAAACCCCTTCTTGAAGCCGTAGCGCCTAAACGCAATCAACCCGTATTCTGAGCACGTCGGAACAAAACGGCAGCACGAAGGAAGCAGCGGAGAAATGGCGGCGCGATAAAACATGATTAACCCGATGGCCATCAAAGCCGGGGCACGTTTAATCGCGGACAGCAGCCTTTTCATCAGCTTCTTCCCGCCCTCCCAAAGGAGAGCGCCTGATCGTTCTTTCGCATGCGGCGACTACTTTACTATAAGAAGCCTCGTTGATGGTCGATTTCGCAAGAAATATTACATCGTAGCCAGCCCAAGGTCCTCCCAAGTCGCCGCATAGAGACCTCATGCGGCGCTTTGCTGCGTTGCGCCACACGGCATTCCCGAGTTTTTTGCCGGCAATAAAAGCAACACGACCTCTAGGGTCGTGCTGCTTCGACAACTCAGTTTTCCCCTCAGCTTCGCATCTCTCCACGATAAGCGTTAGAAACGGCGTTTTAAAACGCCTTCCGCATGAGAAGATGCGGGAGATCTCGTCGCTGGATTTTATGGTATCCAACAAACGCTCCGGCTACACGCAGAGGCGCTTGCGTCCCTTTGCGCGACGGCGAGCGAGAACAGCGCGACCGCCCTTGGTGGACATACGAGCACGGAAGCCGTGGGTTTTGGCACGCTTACGAGTGTTCGGTTGGTAAGTGCGTTTCATCTTCTTGTCCCTTTCATGATCAAAGAGTAACTTCAAAAGTATATATCACTGAACACGTATGTCAACGGTATGTTTTGAATTGTAGAACCGAAAAAGCAGAGAGTCGGCGAAGAATCGACGAACGACCTAACTCAACGGTCGTTTCAGTTTCCCATTCCTTGTTTCACTCCTCGCCCATTCTTCTCTTAATATATATTTCCTTAGTTGTAATAATAAAGGTGGTGGAAAAGTTAAAAAAGCGACTTACGCCTGATGGCGGGCGAGAAAGAACGTTTTATTGGCGGTTAATCGACGGTGCTTTGAATGAACAAGAATGTATGGGTTTGTTATCACAGGCGCGCGAAGGTTGAAAGACGGCGAAGTTATACCCGCTTTTCCGCGCGTTATGAACCATGGATGTTGAAATTGGGTAGAAGGCGAAAAGCGGGTGTTTTTTATCGCCGCTCACCAGCGAACTCACTCTACAGCTCGCGAATGATTTGGGTGAGCGCCTCGATCTCTTCCTGCACCTCTTGATCGTTGCGCATCTTCTCCTCGACGGCGCCGACCGAGTGCATGATGGTGGCGTGGTCCCTGTTGAATTTCTTGCCGATGGCGCCGAACGTCAAGTCGAGCGTCTGGCGGCACAGGTAAATGGCCACTTGGCGCGGGTACGTGACGCTGCGCGCGCGGGAAGGCCCGACTAAATCGCTGTGCTTCACGCGGAAGAAGTTCTCCACTTCCTTCTGCACGTCCTCGACTGTGAGGTTTTTCGACGCGCCGCCCGAAAAGTGGTTCTCAAGCAATACGCGCACGTCGGCGATGGTGGGGTTCGGCTGGTTGAGCGCCGTCATTTGATAGAGAACCTTGGTCACGGCGCCGCGCAGCTCGCGGATGTTCGACCCGGAGTTCTCGGCGATGTACATTTGGACGTCTTCAGGGACGTCGAACTGGTCAAACACGTTGTTGGCGCAGTATTCCTTGATAAAGCTTTTGACGATGCCGAGCTTCGTCTCGATCTCGGGCGGCTGGATGTCGATCGTGGCGCCTTGGCTGAACCGTGAGTGGTAGCGCTCGTCGATGTCGATGTTTTTAGGCGCGCGGTCGGCCGAATAGACGATCTGCTTCCCGCTGGCGATCAGTTTGTTGTGAATCTGAAAGACCATGCCGAGCGTCTCTTTTTTGCCTTGAAGGCCTTGGATGTCGTCGATAAGGAGAACGTCGGCGTCCTCATAGCGCGTCTTGAAGTTCTTGTAGCTCGATTTCTCCTTGTCGTGCGCGTTGGTTGCCTCGACGTACTCGGAAAGGAACTCCGTCGAGTCGACGTAGACGGTGCGCAGGTGGGGTTGCGTCTCGCAGATGTAGTTTTGGATGGCGCGCATAAGGTGCGTCTTGCCAAGCCCGCTCTTTCCGTAGATAAAGAAGGGGTTGAGGGGCGTTCGACCAGGCATTTCAGCGACATTGACCGCCATTGAGTAGGCCATGCGGTTCGAGTCGCCGATGACAAAGTTCTCAAACGTGCACGTCGAGACGACTCCGCAGCTGCTTTCCGCGGCGGGTCGATTCTCCCGAGGTTGATCCGCCGAGGGGTCAGCTGAGGCGACAATCGAGGTTGTTGCCGCCATAGTGGGCTCACTTTGCTGAAGGGGGGCTTGGGCGGCGTATTGAGGTTGCGACGCATTCGCTGGCTGTCGTACCGCCTGGGGCTGTTGCGGCGTTGCCGTTGCCGTTGCCGGCGCTTGCGAAGTTTGAGGCGTCTGTGCGCTTGCAGCGGGACGCGCAGACGGCGCGGCGACCTGAGGGGTCGGTTCAGCGACTTCGACCACAACCGTAAAGGGAACGCCGTGGAGGTCGAGCAGACCCTGTTTGATCAGGTCGACGTAGTGCCTCTCGACCCATGTTTTAATGAAGTCGTTGTCGGCGGTGAGCATGAGAAAGCCCTCGCTCATGGCTTGCGGCTGGAGGCGGGAGAAAAAGGCGTCGACCTGGGACGCGTCGACCGAGTCGTATTCCTTGACGCGCGCGCAGAGGCTATCCCAGTTTTCGTTGATTTTTCCGCTGTCCATGGCCGAGTCTTTCTTGGAGGTTGTAGGCACAAGGGATATCTCCCTTGTGCGCAAGGTAGTCTTGGGAAGATATTCTATCAAAAGCGCGCCAGAGCGCCGAGCAGGCGTCGGGGCGCGTTACAAGCTTTGGGCGACTTCCATCCCCAAAGACGTGAGCATACGCTTTTTGTTCGCCGTCTTTTCGAGCAATCCTGCTTCCTCGAGCTTTTTCAGCATGTTGTAAAGGCTCGAGTTGGGGATGTCGAGGATGTTGCACAGCTCGGTGATCCCCAGCACGCCTTCGCTGAGGAATATCGGCAACAAGTCGCGCTCTTTCGCCGACAGCGCGGCGAGGGCTGGATGAACATGAGCAGCTCCCCGCACGTACCCGTTTTGCGCGTGCGGTTGAAACGCCGTGGTTTGAGGCACAGAAAAGTATGCGTCGTACGGCATTGCAGGCTGGTTGGGATAGGACTGAAACTGCGGCTGAGGAAACTCGCTCGCGGGGGCGTACTGCGTTTGAGCGTAAGGCTGGCTTTGCCCGAAAGCATAGGAAGGCGCGCTTTCGTACTGAGGCGCCGCCGCGGCCTGCGGTTGCGAGTACGGCGCCGCGGGCTGCGGCGTCGTCTGAGGCTGTGCCTGCATGGGAGATTGCGCCAAGGGTTGAACCTGCGCTTGCGGCTGAGGCGACATCCGGTTGTTCTCGGGAGAGGCGCCGTCGACGCTAATCGTAACCACCGAACCGGCACCCATGTTGTCTTCGATGGTGATGGTTCCGTGGGACGACTCAAGGTACTCCCTCACGATGGGAAGTCCTGACCCGACTCCGCGAATATACTTCTTCATAGGTTCTATGGCCGACGAGAAGCCTGGTAGCTGCGCGTTTTCTTTGTGGGCGATGCCGGGTCCTTGGTCGGCGAAGCGAATCGTGCACCCGTGGTCGAGCACCGACACCACGATCTCCTTGAATCGCGCGTGGATGAAGTTTTCCGCCACCTCCCTGATCACGGTGTAGGAAATGGGCCCGCCCGCGCTGTGGGCGTAGTCGTATATGCACGAGGAAAGCCGCTCTATGTACTCGCTTGTTTCTGCGGGGTGTATCTCAATGACGCGCGGCGCGCTTCTCAGATCGTCGTAGATAGCCACGCGCGCCGTGGTGTTCACGTAAGCGTAGTCGAAGGGCTCTTCCGTGTTGTCGGAAGGGCTTTCTGCCGGCGCGTCGTTGGCCTGGCTCTTTTCGACATCAACGGAGAAAGCCTCGGAAGGGGAGGCGGTTGAGACGAGATTGTAGACAACTTCCTGCATCGCTTTTACTCCGTTTTGAGCCATGTTTTTTAGAGATATTCAAGATTGTTCACGGCTATTCTATCGTTTTTCGGACGCTGAATGGCTCTGAATGCGGATCACCTGCGGTTTTCACAGGTAAAGAAAGCAGCTTTCGAAAGTTTTCAACATCTTTCAACAAAATGTGAATTTCGAAAGTCTGTCAACCTGCGGTTTTCATAGTTATCAACTATTTTTTCACTGAAAGTTGATAACTATGAAAAATGGTGAAAAAAATGGTTGGTTGAAAAGGCTATTTTGTTAAAAACTGTCGAATTTTTTCTTGACTTTTTAGGTTTTGAGGGTTTTCCCTGTTCGTGATGATGCCTTTTTCGTTTAATGGTTTGAAATGCGTTTAAATGTTCGCTTTTGATGCAAAGTTTGATTTAATTGCAATAAAATACCTGATCAAACAGGTATTTTTAAATCATTCACAAATAAGTTCGCAAAAAAGAATCAACCATAAACACGTTGTTTAGCGTCGCTCTGGACTAGGGTTTCTCGGTCTTTCAACCGCCTTTAAGTCAAAAAAGCGAAGTTTTCAACATTTTCAACAACGCACTTGGAAAAGAAAGTGGAAAACAGCACTGTCGCAAACCGGATTGATAAAACTCGATTGCGCTCATTTCTGTCGCGTCGCCGCCGTGCCGCCGCGAGCGCCGCTATAATGATTGCTCAATGAAACACGCGCGACCGCTGCGGAAAGAGGGAATGAGACCATGAAGTTCAGCATCAACAAGTCTGAGTTGCAAAACGCTATATCCGTTGTGCTCAAAGGCGTTTCGACGCGCTCGACCCTGCCTGTTTTGTCGGGAATCCTGCTTGACGCGCAGGGCGACAAGCTCGTCATGCAGGCAACCGACTTGGAGCTCTCTATTCAGTATTCCGCGGCGGCGTTGGTCGAGGAGGAGGGTAAAGCCGTCCTTCCCGGCAAACTTTTCTCTGAGATCGTGAAGAACCTCTCCGACGCGGCCGTTCACGTGGAGGCGCGCGACGACCAAGCGTTCATCACGTGCGACACGTCGTCGTTCTCCATTAAAGCGCTCAGCCCCGACGACTTCCCGGGTTTTCCGTCGGTCGACACGCACCAGCGCATCGAAATTCCCTTCGCGCAGTTCTCGTCAATGGTCAAGCGCGTGTCGCGCGTGGTTTCGAAGGACGAAAGCCGCGCCATCCTCACCGGCGTACTGATCACGCTCGAGAACGGGTTGCTGCGCATGGTTGCCACCGACTCGTATCGACTCGCGGTAACCGAGGCGGCGCTGCCCGACTCGTCGGCCGACGAGTTCCAAGCTGTCATTTCGGGCACGTTCCTGTCGGAGATAGCCTCGCTGCCTAAAGCCGCCTCACCCGTTTCGATTGCGCTGGCCGACAACCAAATCGTGGTTAACTGCGAAGACACGGTGTTTATCAACCGTCGCATCGAGGGAAATTTCCCCAACTACAAGCAGCTGCTCCCCGACTCCTACGCCACCCGTGCGACCCTTGACGTCGATCGCTTGGTGGCGGGCGTGAAACGCGCATCGCTTCTCGGGTCGTCGACCTCGCCCGTGAAGTTCGACCTGAACGCCGCCTCGCAAACGGCGCAGGTTTCCGCGGCGTCGCAGGATGTGGGCTCGGCCCAGGAAACTATTCCCTGCGAAATTGAGGGCGAAGACGTGGAAATTGCCTTCAACTACTCGTATGTCCTCGAAGGATTGTCGGCTGTCTCGGGCGACCGCGTGAACCTCGAGATTCAGACGGCGCTCAAGCCGGGCATTTTCCGCGCCGAAGAGCCTGAAAACTACCTTTACCTCGTCATGCCCGTGCGTATTTCGTAGGAATGTTTCACGTGAAACACTCTGAGGCAAAACGAGCCCAGGACGCTCGAGGCGGTTCTTGCCGCCTCCGCGCCGCCTTCCGCTGCGAGTCCTTTCGCCTGTGCGGCCCTTTAAGCGCGCACGGCGCAGCCCTTTGTTCGCTTGACGCCGTGCGAAACGAGCGCTGCGTATGACGTTGCGCATCACTGGCGTGTCGTTTCGCGACTTCCGCTCGTATGAGGCGTTTGAGCTGCGCAACGTTGGCATGCTCTCGATTTTGGTCGGCCCGAACGCGGTCGGCAAGACCAACGTGATCGAGGGCATCCAGCTTCTCACGGCTCTCACGTCGTTTCGCCACGCAACCATTGAGCAGCTGATACGCCACGGGCGTTCCGCCGCGTCGCTCAGCGCGGACGTCTCGGACGGGAATCGCCAACTCGACGTAGGGCTGCGCATGGAAGGGCACGTCAAGCGGTATCAACTCAACGGCAAGGCGAAGAAGCCGGCGGAGCTCAAAGGGCTCGTTCCGTCGGTGACGTTCACGCCCGACGATCTCGATCTCGTGAAAGGTTCGATGAGCGGCAGACGGCAGGCGGTCGACTCCCTCGGATCGCAGCTCAACGCGAATTACTATCTTATTCTCAAGGACTACGAGAAGGTGATTCGCCATAAGAACAAGCTGCTGAAGGAAGAGGCCTCGCTGTTGCTGATCGACAGCATTGATGAGATGCTGATCACGTGCGGCGCGCAGTTGACCTGCTATCGCGCCGCGTTGTTCGAGAAGCTTGCGCCTTATATGAAGCAACGCTACGAGCAGATAGCCGGCACGCGCGAGCGCTTCGAGGCGTGGTTTGCGCCTTCTTGGGAATCGATCGACGAAAAGAACCCGCAGAGGTTCGATGTTTCACGTGAAACATCGCGCGAGCGTTTGGCGGCTGCGCTCAAAGAGCACCGCGGCGAAGAGGTTCAACGGCGGCGGGCGCTCGTGGGACCGCATGTTGATCAGCTTGTTTTCACCATCGACGGCTTGAACGCCACTCATTACGGCAGCCAAGGTCAGCAACGGTCGGTGGTGTTGGCCTATAAGCTGGCCGAGGCGGCGGTTATCGAGGAAATGCTTGACCAGAAGCCGATTCTCTTGCTCGACGACGTGATGAGCGAGCTCGACGGCGAGCGCCGCGAGGCTTTGGTCGACTACATTTCCGACGACGTTCAGACGTTTATCACCACGGCGAACCTTGCCTACTTCGACCGCGATATGCTTTCCTCGGCCGACGTTGTCAACCTCCCGCTTTAACTTTCTGCTATCGCTTTTCGCTTGGCTGGCGAAAAAACGGGTGAAGCGGGTGGCGCGGAAGGCGGCGCGACGAGCGCAGGCGCGCGCGCAGCGAAGGGCAGCGCGGAAGACGCTGTGACAAGCAATGCGGTAGATGGCGCGGTAGACGGCACGCAACGCGACGCAGCGGACACCGCGCCCGCTGAAACAGCAAGCGACGCGGCGGGCAGCGCGGAAGACGATGCGGCAAGCGCAGGGTCGCGCGCAGCGAAGGCGGAAAATCGACAACAGGCTGTCAGGCGTGAAAAGCCCATAGAAACGCCGAAATCAATAAAAACGCCAAAAAGCGCGCAAAAACTCAAAACATAATCTTAGAACGCTTTAAATCGCGCCGTTTGGCGGTGCAACAGGTTCATATTCGACTGTTTGTATGGTAAAATAATGGCTGGAGCGCTCTGATCAGGGCGCATCTTTATGTTTTAAAGAGAAAAAGGAGCGTGTCAGTGGCAGCAAAACCAGATCATTACGACGGTTCCGACATTCAAGTCCTCGAAGGTTTGGAGGCGGTTCGCAAGCGTCCGGGCATGTATATCGGCTCGACGGGCCCGCGCGGCTTGCACCACTTGGTGTACGAAGTGGTGGACAACTCGGTCGACGAGGCGCTTGCGGGTTATTGCGACAAAATCGAGGTGTGGATTCACCCCGACAACTCGATTACCGTGGCCGACAACGGCCGCGGCATTCCTATCGACAAGCACCCGAAGGAAAAAATTCCCACGGTTGAGGTGGTTTTGACCATCCTGCACGCGGGCGGCAAATTCGGCGGCGAAGGATACAAGGTGTCCGGCGGCCTGCACGGCGTGGGCGTTTCCGTTGTGAACGCGCTTTCCACGCGCGTCGAGGTGTTCGTCAAGCGCGACGGCGGCGAGTACAAAATCGCGTTCGACCACGGCAAAACCGTCGAGAAGCTCAAGAAAATCGGCTCGGCGCGCGGCACGGGCACCAAAACCACGTTTTGGCCCGACCCGGAGATTTTCACCGAAACGACCGTCTACGACTACGACACGCTGGCCAACCGTTTCCGCGAGATGGCGTTCCTCAACAAGGGACTCAAAATCATCCTGCACGACGAGCGCGTGACCGACGCCGAAGGCAACCCGCGCACCGAGGTGTTCCAGGCCCACGGCGGCATCGTCGACTTCGTAAAATTCTTGAACGACGGCAAAGAGACGCTCAACAAGCCGGTGTACTTCGAGGCGGAAAACGAGGACGGCACTGTTGAGGTGGCGCTGCAGTGGTCCACGTCGTACTCGACCAACTCGGTGATGGCGTTCGCCAACAACATCAACACGCACGAGGGCGGCACGCACCTCGACGGCTTCAAGCAGGCCATCACGCGCACCATCAACGAGTACGCGCGCAACAAGGGGCTGCTGAAGGAGAAGGACGCGAACCTCTCCGGCGAGGACGCGCGCGAGGGTTTGGCGGCCATCATCTCGGTGAAGCTGCACGACCCGCAGTTCGAGGGGCAGACCAAGACCAAACTCGGCAACACCGAGATTCGCCCGCTCGTGCAAAACGCCGTAACGCGCGGCTTGGCCGAGTACCTCGAGGAGAACCCGACGCCCGCCAAGCGCATCGTGGGCAAGGCTACCCAGGCGCTCAAGGCGCGTGAGGCCGCCCGCAAGGCGCGCGAGATGACGCGCCGCAAAAACGTGCTCGACTCGTTTGCTCTGCCGGGCAAGTTGGCCGACTGCTCGTCAAAAGATGCGTCGCAGTCTGAAATATTCATCGTAGAGGGCGATTCCGCAGGCGGCTCGGCAAAGCAGGCGCGCGACCGCAAGACCCAAGCCATTCTGCCTTTGCGCGGCAAGATCCTCAACGTCGAGCGCGCGGGTTTGCATCGTTCCCTCTCGTCGGAAACCATCTCGTCGCTGATCACCGCCATCGGCACGAACATCGGCGACGATTTCGACTCCGAGAAGACGCGCTACCACCGCATCATCATCATGACCGACGCCGACGTCGACGGCGCGCACATCCGCTGCCTGCTGCTGACGTTTTTCTACCGCTATATGCCCGAGCTCATCAACCTCGGCTACATCTACATTGCGCAGCCGCCGATCTTCGGCATCAAGAAGAAGAACTCGCGCAGCACAAAGATCGAGCGCTACGTGTACGACGAAAACGCGCTCGGCGAGGTGCTCGCCGAAATGGGCGGCTCGGAGAAGTTCGACGTGCAGCGTTACAAGGGCCTCGGCGAGATGGACCCCGAGCAGCTGTGGGAAACGACGATGGAGCCGGCCACCCGCACGCTTTTGCAGGTGAACATCGACGACGCCGCCGAGGCGGAGCGCGTGGTGAGCGAGCTCATGGGCGATCAAGTCGAGCCGCGCAAGGAGTTCATCCAGAAGCACGCGCGCGACGTTCGCTTCCTGGACATCTAGTTTCAAGCGGAAAGCGCCGCGGAGTGTTTCACGTGAAACATTCCGCGCTTGAAAAACGACACACAGCCATAAAAATGTTTCACGTGAAACATTTTCGGAGAGGAACATAGATGGCAGAAGATTTTGAAAACACTGGCGGCGTCGAAGACGCGCACGACGAAACCGAGCACTCGAACGCCGCGCTGTCGGACAACGCGACCGAGGCAGCGGCAAGCGACGGCGCGCACGACGAGTATCAATCGGAAGAGCAGCGCGCGAAGTCGATGATGGTCGACATGCCGAACCCCCACGGCTCGATCGTCGAAGGGGCGAACGGCGGCGAGGGCACCATCGTGCGCTCGGCGTATCTGGGCAAGGAAATGCAGGCGTCGTTCCTCGAGTACTCGATGAGCGTTATCGTGGCGCGCGCCCTTCCCGACGTGCGCGACGGCATGAAGCCTGTTCACCGCCGCATCCTGTACGCCATGAACGAGTCGGGCTACACGCCGAACAAGCCTCACATGAAGTCGGCGCGTACGGTCGGCGACGTCATCGGCAAGTACCACCCGCACGGCGACGTGGCGGTGTACGACACGATGGTGCGCCTGGCGCAGCCGTTCTCCATGCGTTTGCCGCTGGTTGACGGCCACGGAAACTTCGGCTCGATCGACGGCGACTCGGCGGCCGCCATGCGTTACACCGAGGCACGCCTCGACAAACCCGCGATGGAGCTTCTGCGCGACCTCGACAAGGAAACGGTTGACTTCCAGCCGAACTACGACGAGTCGCTGCAAGAGCCCAAGGTGTTGCCCGCGCGTTTCCCGAACCTGCTGGTCAACGGCTCGAACGGCATCGCCGTCGGCATGGCGACCAACATCCCGCCGCACAATCTCGGCGAAACCATCGACGCGACGTGCATGATGCTCGACAACCCCGACGTCACCACCGAGGAACTCATGACGGTGCTTCCCGGGCCCGATTTCCCCACGGGCGGCTTGATCATGGGCCGCAAGGGCATCGTCGACGCCTACGAGACGGGCCATGGCAATATCACCATCCGCGCGAAATGCACCGTCGAGGAGAAGAAGAACGGCCGCTCGTCCATTGTGGTGAAGGAGATTCCCTACCAGGTGAACCGCAAGCGCCTGTTGGAGAAGCTCGGCGAGCTCGTGCGCGACAAGAAGCTGCCCGAAATCAGCAACATCCACGACGCCGCCGACCGCCACGGCATCGACATCATCATCGACTTGAAGTCGAACGCCATTCCGCAGGTGGTGCTGAACAAGCTGTTCAAGCACACGCAGCTGCAAGTGGGCTTCGGCGTGAACATGCTGGCGCTGGTCGACGGCACGCCGCGCGTCCTCTCGCTCAAGGAAATCCTCTTCTACTACATCGAGCACCAGAAAGACGTCATCACGCGGCGCACGCGCTACGAGCTGGCGAAGGCCGAGGAACGTGCTCACATCCTCGAGGGCTACATCATCGCGCTCGACAACATCGACGAGGTCATCCACATCATCCGCTCGTCGGAGACCGACAAGGAGGCCGCCGCGCGCCTGACCGAGCGCTTCGGCTTGTCGAAGAAGCAAACCGACGCCATCCTGGAGATGCGTCTGCGCCGCCTGACCGGCTTGGAGCGCACCAAGATCGAGGAAGAGCTCGCCGAGCTGCGCGAGAAGATCGCCTACTACAAGCGCGTGCTCGAAGACGAGTCGCTCGTGCGCGACATCATCAAGGAGGAGCTCACCGAGATCAAGCGCAAGTACGGCAACGCGCGCCGCACCAAGATCACCGGCGAGGCGAAGGACATCGAGGTGGAGGACCTGATCGCCGACGAGTCGATGGTCGTCACCATGACGAAGGCGGGCTACATCAAGCGTCTGCCCGTGACCACCTACCGCCAGCAAAAGCGCGGCGGCAAGGGCATGCAGGGCGTGAACCTGAAGGACTCCGACTTCGTGGAGCACCTGTTCGTGGCGTCGACCCACTCCTACATGCTGTTCTTCTCCACGGCGGGCAAGGTGTACCGCCTGAAGGTGTACGACATCCCCGAGGCGTCGCGCCACGCGCGCGGCACGGCCATCGTGAACCTGCTGCCGCTGGCGAAGGGCGAAACGATCTCGGCGGTCATCGCTACCAAGGAGTTCCCCGAGAACGAGTACCTCATGTTCGCCACGTCGCAGGGCATGGTGAAGAAGACGTCCATGAACCTGTACGACCGCACGCGCCGCGACGGCCTGATCGCCATCAACCTGAAAGAGGGCGACGAGCTGATCGCCGTGCGCCGCGTGGCGAAGGGCGAGAAGGTCATCATGGTTTCGAGCGCCGGCAAGGCGATCCTGTGGGACGAGGACGAGGTGCGCGCCATGGGTCGCGACACGATGGGCGTGCGCGGCATGAACGTGCCCGCCGACGCGCACGTGCTGGGCATGGAAATCGCGCGCCCGAACACCGAGCTGTTCGTGATCACCGAAAAGGGCTTCGGCAAGCGCACGCCGATCGAGGAATACCCCGAACACCATCGCGGCGGCCAGGGCGTGTACACCATCACGATGACGCAGAAGAAAGGCTTGCTTTCGGTGATGAAGATCGTCGGCGTCGACGACGAGATCATGATCATCTCCGAGGAAGGCATGGTCACCCGCACGCCGGTGAAGGACGTGTCGCAGTACGCGCGCTCGGCGCAGGGCGTGCGCGTGATGAACGTGGCGGAGAAAGACCGCATCACGGCGGTGGCTATTTCCTCGACGGGAAAGAAGAAGGCGGCGAAGCACGGCGCCGGCGAAGGCGCGGCGGAAGGCCAGGCGAGCTTGCTCGAAGAGGGCGAGTTCAGCGAGGACGACCTCGACGAGGAGTAGCGGGGCGGCGGAGTTTGAATAGCGGCGCGGTGACCGTGCTGCTGCGCGTCGACGCCCGCCGCGAACAAGCGCAGCCCCGTGTGGCCTAGTGTAGGTATTCGACAAGGGGGAGTGTTTCACGTGAAACACTCCCCCTGTTAGTTTGGGGCGGTATTATTCCCCAAAGTCTTCGGGTTTCAATCCCTCTATGAACGTGTGAAATTCCTGCAACTCGGCTTCTTCGTCGTGGTTGCTCTTGAACAGGTAGGGAAACGATGCGCGTTCGAGAATATCCTCTTCGATATAGAAAGGCGCCTCCTGGCGCAACGCCAAAGAGATTGCGTCGGTAGGCCGCGCATCGAGCTCGACGAGGCGCGCACCCTGCCGCAAGGTAAGCTTGGCGAAGAACGTCTGACCCTTGACGTCGTTGATAACCACGTGGTCGACGCGCGTGTCGAGGTTGGTGAGCGCATCGAGGAACAGGTCGTGCGTTGTGGGCCGCGGCATACGCACGTGCTCGATGGCGATGCCAAGCTGCATAGCTTCCTGCGGGCCGATCCAAATGGGCACGACGCGCGATTTCCCCTCGGGGGTTTCTTCGACGGGCTCGAGAACCAGAACAGAAGGCTGACCTGGGCTGATTACGATAAGGGTGAGAACACGAAGCGGAATCACGGGCATCCTCCTGACATAAGTCCCTGGAATGCCGAACGCGCTTCGCGCGCCGCGACTCGCGAGGCGCACGCTGCGCGACACGAATTGCACAACGCGTGACACACGGCGCGCTTCGCGAGGAGCTCCGAAACCCGATAAAACAAAACCCCTCGTCAGAGGGGCTTCGGGTTTCATGGTGGAGCATAGGGGGATCGAACCCCTGACCTCAGGCTTGCAAAGCCCGCGCTCTCCCAGCTGAGCTAATGCCCCATGTTCGGCAAGCACTTTATGTTGCACAGAATGTTTCACGTGAAACATTCTAAAACAGCTCCAGATATTAATAAACGCTCCACCGGCTAACTCGGCTCACGGTGGAGCGTTTATCGCAATAAATGGTGGGCCCGAATGGATTTGAACCAGCGACCTCACGCTTATCAGGCGTGCGCTCTAACCAACTGAGCTACGGGCCCTTGAAAAAGTGCTTGAATATCTTACGTCGACATAAGAGATAGGTCAAGAACTTTTTTCGGGGAATTTGCGGCGCGGCGCTCTCGCTTCGCCTTTACCTGCTTGGAAACATCCGCGTTCGTGAGACAATGAGCGTTGAATTGTGCAGCGACAGGTAGAGAAACCGGCGCAAGACGGAGGCTGACATGGGCGAGAAGCAATACTTCCTGGCAGTAGACGGCGGAGGGACGTCGACGGAGTTTCTGCTTGTCGAAAGCGTTTCCCGCGGTGAAGGGCGTAGTTCGGAAGGGGAAGAACAAGGGGAAGGCGTGCGCGACTGCGTGTTGTGCTCGTTTTCGGTCGGCTCGACGAGCGTGAAATCGGTTGGGGTTTCCGCCGCGCGCGAAAACTTGCTCGAGGGCGCAAAGCGCGTGGGCGAGGCGCTTCGCGCACGCGGGGCGTCGCCCGACGAGGTGTTCGGCGTGTGGGGGCTTTCTGGATGCGATTCCGCCGACGACCAGGCGCGCTACGAGCGTATGGTCGCCGATTCGGGCTTCGATTCGAGTCGTCAGCTGGTGTGCAACGACGCCCTGCTCGCCCTGCGAGCGGTAACGGCGGGACCAGGTGTGGTACTTGTTGCCGGCACAGGCTCGGTTGCCTTGGGCGTCGATGCCGCCGGGCGTGTCCATCGCGTTGGCGGCTGGGGCTATCAGGTGAGCGACCTCGGTTCGGGGTGTTGGATGGGTTCTCGCTTGATTCGGGAGGCGCTTCTGTATTCCGACGGGTGCCGCGCTTTCGACCCTGTTTTTGACGCGGTGTGCACGCAAGCGGGGTGCACGTACGACCAACTCGGCGACGTGGCGCAGCGCCTTACGCGCGCCGACGAGCTGGCGGCTTTTGCGCGTATTGTGCTCGACTACGCGCCGGAGAGCACGCCGAAGGGCGCTGGCACCCCACGAGGGGGCGCGGTCGAAAAGAGCGAGGTTTGCCGCGATATTCGTCGCCGCGCGGCGGAATATCTCGCGGGATATATAACCTCAGTGGTGAATAAAGCCGGGGAAGGTGAAACCCGAGAAACAGGCGATGCGGTTGACGTCGTTCTCTCAGGCGGATTATTCTCAAACGAGTCTTTTTATGAAGAGGCCACGAGCACTGTTCGACAAAGGTTAGCGATTTCTCAGCGCCCCGTGTCGCCGAGCTCGCCTTCGTGCCCGCTTCCGCACTCATCTTCGCGACGGTCTTCACTTCCGACCACTCTTCCGCTCTCGCCTTCGGACTCTTCTTCGAGTTCTCTTTCACACTCACGCTCGCACTCGTATTCTGTCCGATTTCATCGACTCGAGAAATCGCCCACAGTTGGGGGCATCAACATGGCGAAACGCATCGCGGAAAAGCATTCGTCCCAACGCGGCTGAATGTTTCACGTGAAATGCTTCGGGCCTTCATGTAGTGGGGAGGGACGAAAATGTTTCACGTGAAACAGTGTAGCGCTTGCCGATTCGCCTACTAAAAGCAGTCTAAACCCTTCGCCACGCTCTCTCTTGCGTGTTACTGCACTTTGCTTAGGACACGATGGACGCCACTTTTTGCCGTTATAGAATGACAACGGCATAGCGGCCGCAGCGGTTGTAAAGCGAGGCAAAGGCACCGTAATCGCGCGTGACCATGCCGGAAAGCGGGTCGCTCACTTGAATACCCCCGTTGTGCCCGTACATGACGACGCAATGCTCGTTCGAATACGCGTTGTAGCCATACAGCGACATACCAAGCGGCTGGGGGTTGCTCATGTACATAGTGGTCCAAACCAACACAGGATATCCCTGGTCAACGTATTCAAGCAACGTCTCAAACGATGCGCCTGACAGGTTGACCGCGCGTTCTGCCGCACCGTGCTGAACGAGGTAGCGGTTTGCCGCATCTACAATGGCGGGAGGATATGCCTCCCCAAGCCCCGTCATGGTGTAGGCATTTCCGGCGAAAGCATTCACATAATCCCACGTGGAATGGCTTAAGTAGTGGTCGTAAATTTCGGTTTTCCCGACGTTGTACCCCATTGCGCGCAAAGCAATAGCCAATGAGACGGATTCACATCCCCATGGAAGCTCGGGGTTTTGGATCAATTCGGACACATGACCGCAGATGTTCCAATCGACATAGCCTAGCTCGCTGTCCCGCGAAGAACCGTATTGAAGGTGAATCATTTTCCAAATGAACTTGTAACCTGCGGTTCCCTTTCCGAACGCATCGTGATTTTGGCTTGCTATGTACCCGATGCTGCGATGAACGACGCCGCCGTAAAGAACGTGTTCGATGCCTGCTCCGTCTCGCAACTTCATATAGGGCCGCATACTCAAGTTTTGACTGACGGCGTTGTCGGAAAAACCGACGAGCACCCCTGTGTATTTGATCGTCGAACTCGTTTCCTTGTAAATAGGATCGGCGACTCCCGCCTTATAGGCGCTGCTCGACATCTGAGTGTTGTCGAGCGTTAGGCTTTGTCCCTTCGATCCAAGCGTGCTGTCCCATTGAACTGCTGTTCCGTATTCGACCAAGGTGAAGCCTTCGATGCCACTGCCTACCAGTGCGGCTTTGACTGATTTGGGAACCTCGGTAACAACGCGCACTCCTGCCTTCCCGATGGTGCGCACCGAGCATCCGGCGTATTTGAGCGCGTTGTCGAGACTCGTAAGCCGTTGGGAGCTGATCGTTTTGCTTGCGTTGTCGTAGCTCAGCCGCCAAACGTACATCGCTGTGGGGTAGCTTGCGTAT
Organism: Eggerthellaceae bacterium; assembly: GCA_030524475.1. GTDB lineage: Bacteria > Actinomycetota > Coriobacteriia > Coriobacteriales > Eggerthellaceae > CAAEEV01. The sequence goes on from JAUNGO010000004.1 coordinate 49,011, forward strand.
GCGGAGGGGTCGCTGGCGTTGTTATACAGGTAGAATGTGGCGAAGCAAGGTGCGGTGTCGCTTGATGCGGGGGCGGGGATGCTTACCGTCATGCCCTTCGAACTGTTGCTGAGAGGGTATGCAACCCCATCGATGTCGATAAATCCGTTGCCTTTGCTTGTATCGATTCCTGAGAAGTCGAATGTCACGGTGACGTTTTGGGCTTCGGCAGCGAAGGCGCTTATGGCATCTGGGCTGTTCGCATAGCCAGTGATGGATGCACTGTCATCCGCTGCGCCACCCTCTACCGAGCTGCTTTCCCCTGTGCCGCCGCTCGCTGGACTGTTCTCTACTGCGCTGCTGTTTGTATTTTGGCTGCTCGTCAGCTCGGTTGATTCATGCGATGTTTCACGTGAAACATCGCATGAACTAGAGTAGCTGTTTTCGGCGGACTGAGAAGTGTCGGCCCATGCGCTGATGGGCGCCATGAGGGGTATTGCCAACATGAGATTGGCTGCCAAGAGTGTCGATAATGCACCCTTGGCATGTCGAGAGCCGACGAGAAGAGAGTGACGGGAAATCGCCTTCATCAGAGTTTTTCCTCCGTCCATCCGCCTATGGCATCCTCAATAACCGTCTCGCTGCTTCCCGTATTGCCGGCGTCAACTGAGCCGCTGCCCTCATTGGCGCCTCCGCCTGAAGATGAGCCGTCATAGTAAGAGTATCCGCCGTAATACGAATAGTCATCGTAGCCGTCCGAGTAGGTAGGTTCTTCAGTCGCTGGTTCCTCGTACGCCTCTGTGCTTACCTGATCCTTCGCCATATAGCCCAAAGTACCTTCGAGGGAAACTACATAGCAGGTGTTGAGGTCGTCGAGCACAGTCACCGTTTGGTTTAAGTCGAGCGTGGTCGCCTCGCCTAAAAGTGCATAGTTGGGATAAAACCCCGCCCCTGCTGCTGCAAAGCCCTCCCATGAGGTATACGGTTCTTGAGAGTCGAGGCGAATGAGGTTTGTTGGCACAAAGGCCCACTGATCGTTAACAACGATTTTTGTCATGTCGCTGGGAATGGATGCCAGTTCTTCCTCCGATGCTTCGGAGAGATCGGCCACAGCAACGGCGTCGTTGCGGGAAAACCATGCCGCATAGGTTGGGATATGATCGGAAAGAACTATGGCGAGGTTGTCGGCTACGTTGGCGTCGGATGAATTTGCCTCATCTGCATAGGCCATTTGAATAGGGGCGATCAAGGACCCGATCATGCGGGTAACCTTTATGGTGAATGCAGGCGCGGCGGTTGTCGGCTCGATTGGAAGAGGCAACAACGAACCTGCCTTAGCAGTTGGGAGGCCTGCGGAAAGAAACGCCGCCGAGGCTACCTCTTCGGTTGTCGGGTCCGTCAGAACGATATCGCCGCCGTCTGACCCTGAGTTGTCGGTGCTGGTGTCAATCGAGCCTCCTGTCCATCCATCTGTTTGGGAGGATCCGCCGCCGTTTCCACCCGAATCTTCGTTTCCCGAATACCATCCGTATGACCCGCCGTCATACAAGTAAGCGGAAGAGGAGTCGTCTGCGGCAGATTCAGAAAAGGAGACGGGCTCGGTGCCGAGCGCATCAAGGGGCATATATCCCTGCGTCCCGTCGGCAAGCTGGACGAAGGCGCATTCATCGAAGCTGTCGAGCACGGTGATCTCGTCGTTTTGGTTGACGGAGTGAATACCTTCACCAGAAAAAAGAGCGGAATCGAACAGGGTTGCATCTGTTTGCGCAAAGCCAGTCCATACGTCGGGCGTGGTCTCGCTCGACAGCCTGACGAAGCGTTTCTCGATATAGAGCTGCGCTGGTTTTGTGTTGCCTGGCGTGAGGATGCTCTCGCTGTCGGCTGGTTGATATTCGACGAGATAATAGCTGTCTTTCTCGCCGATCACGTTGACCTGTGCATCGCGGTCGAGCACGACTGAAAGTGCCGGTACGTTATCCGCCAGTGCCTTTGCAGGAAGGGTACTTGTTTGAACGGGAGGCGCGACGGGCTCTTCGCTCGGCGCGCCGTCTCGGGTGAGCGCGAAAGCCGCAGCCGCCACAAGGACAGTAACCACGCATATAAGCGCAATGATTAGGCGCTTATCGGATAGGCGCCTTTGGGGGGGGTGTTGTGTGATGAGGTGTTCATAATAGATTTATTCTATCATAGCGAAGAGACGTTATTAGATATGCAGGGACGCTCGATGCGCAGTAGCACGCCAAGGTGTGGACACTCGTCGGCGTGTGCGTCGGCGGGGGATTAAGGAAGTCGTACAAGTGGGGTGTAGTCAAATAGGTGGTTATGGTTGTCAGTGGGCACTGAAGCACGGCGCATGAGAGGTGCTTGTCGAAGCTGAATGTTTCACGTGAAACAAATGACGCGGACAAGCCAGATGACGAAGAGGTGTGCGGGGTAATAGAGGTAGAAGAAGTATTTGAGGGGATATCCTCGGCGCCCGCGATAACCCGATAAAAGTATGCCCGCGAGGGTCATTCCGATGAACGCATAACCTGCTTGGCAAACGGCCTCAAAGGGAAAGGACGCTGCACCTGCCGTCGCGCTCGCAGCACAAGTCGCAAGCGCAGGGAGCCCCGTTGACGCGGCGGGCACCGAAAGAGCCAACGCCAACCCTTGTGTTCTTCGTGGCTTGAACAGGTAGAACAGCAGCACCAATATCGGGCCGACGACGCCCCAGTCGCAAAGGGAACTCAACGCAACGCCGCCTACCAACATGAAGACGAACGACTGGGACGACACAAGCGGTTTTGCGGAAGAAAATGTTTCACGTGAAACATTCTGCGACGCTTCGGGGAAGGTGGAGTCAGGGGAGCAGGTGGGTGCGGGTGTTGTTGAGCTAGCGGCTATGGCGCTTGCTGTGGTGGCGGTTGCTGCTGCCGTTGTCGCCGGGGGTGTCGACGTGAGCGTAGATGCTGGTGTTGACGCAGATGAGGGCGCAGGCGAAGGCGATGGCGAGGGCGATGGAGCGGTGTTGTTTGGGTGATTCTTACCGTAGGGGCTGTTCTCGTACGCCCACAGCAACCCGAGGCTGATAAGCAGCGTGAACAGCACGTTGCCCGTCGCGCCCCACAAAAGCGAGTAGGGAATTTGCGCGACGCAGGCGAACAGCGCCAATCTGGCTGCATAGCGTTTGAGATTCGACGTGTGAACAAACCCCTCGGTTAGCAAGAACGCCATAACGGGGAACGTGATGCCGCCGAGCGAGTAGAGGAAAAACAGGATCGTCGAACCAAACGGACAGCTTGCAATTATTTCTTCGGGAAAAATATGGGCGATATGGTTGCACGTCATGCCGACAATCGCAGCGATCTTCAGCGTAAACGATGGTATGTCGAAGCGGAAAGCGTGCAAGATGGGAGCGGCTCCTCGTCGTGCCGTTGTGCAGCGAACGGATTGATTATACTTGACCGCATGAAAATACGCGGTTGGTACAAAAAACATCCCGTTGCCGTTGTTGTCGGCGTGTTCCTTCTCGCCGACGTGTGCTTGATTGCGTTCGACGGAGAATCGTTGACGGGAAGTTTGCTGGGCACGGCGCTGGCGGCGTTGGTAACGCTGGTGGCGCTGGCGGCGTTCGTGCCGCAAACGCTCCAGCGGCGGAGGAGTTCGTCGCACCGCGCGCGACTGCCACAGCCGTTCTCCTGCGCGCTGGTGGTGGCGCTCGTTGTGTTCGCGGGGCTTGTCGGCGGGCTTCTCGACGTGGTGTGCATCGGGAATGTTTCACGTGAAACACTCCCGGGCCTTTTCGCAAACATCCTCTCAAGTATGATCTCGTGTGATTTTGCGCGCGTGGCGCTGGCGGTGGCTCTCTGCATAGCGACGGCGCTTTTTGAGGAAGGCTTTTTTCGCGGTTTGCTTGTGCCGTGCGTTGCCGTGCGCACGACGGCCTTGCGTGCGGCGGTCGTAAGTGCGCTTGTTTTCGGGGCGCTCCATGTTCTGAGCGCCGTGCCCGTCCCTGCGCCCACGCCCACGCCCGAAAGCGCGCTCTCGCTTGATTTCGCCGTTCTTTCTGCGTCTGCCGTTCTCAAAACTATCCAAGCAACGCTTTTCGGCTTCTGCATGGCGGCGCTCTTTTTGCGCACGGGCAGCATTTGGATGTGCGTTTTTGCCCACGCGGCGTTCGACGCCCTCTACTTCGCTCCCCATATTGTTATATTAGGTGAACTTCCTATGACCTACCTTTCGGCGAACCCTCTTGATCTTGCCGTGCTTGCTGTCACAATCGTGCTGTTATTGCTGCCGAGCGGCAAATGCTTGCGTTGGCTGCGCTCCAACGTGGTAACATACACAAGTTTGGATGAGTAATCGCCCGCGCGCGAATGCGGTCACGCAACTGCACGGTCGCGAGTCAGCATGATCGCAGGCACGCGAGCGCCCGCGCACCCGCGCGGTCGCGCGGTCGGCTTCATCCATCGGCAAGAGAAGAACCGAAAGAAGAACCTTAATGACAACAACGCAAGACAATATTCGCAACGTGGCAATCATCGCGCACGTCGACCACGGCAAAACCACACTGGTCGACCGCTTGCTGTGGGCGAGCCACGTGTTTCGCGAGAATCAGCAGGTGGCCGAGCGTGTGCTCGACAGCAACGACCAGGAGCGCGAGCGCGGCATCACCATTCTCTCCAAGAACATCTCCATCCACTACAAGGGCGTGAAGATCAACGTTATCGACACCCCCGGCCACGCCGACTTCGGCGGCGAGGTCGAGCGCGTGCTCAACATGGCCGACGGCGCGCTGCTCATCGTCGACGCTTACGAGGGTCCCAAGCCCCAGACGCGCTTCGTGCTGTCCCACGCGCTGGAACGCGGTTTGCGTATCGTGGTGGTCGTGAACAAGATCGACCGCCCCAATGCCGACCCGGAAGGCGCGGTCGACAAGGTGTTCGACCTGATGGTTGAGCTCGGCGCGAGCGATGAGCAGCTCGACTTCCCCGTCATTTACGCCAGCGCCGTGAACGGCTACGCGCGCCTCGATCCCAACGACGGCAACATGGACATGGTGCCGCTGCTCGACGCTATCCTCGAGGAAGTGCCAGCGCCCGAGGCTGATGCGGAAGGCCCGGTGGCGCTGCAGGTGTGCACCGTCGACCACAGCAGCTACGAGGGTCGCATCGGCGTGGGCCGCTTGCACAGCGGCACGCTGCACGAGAAGGACCAGGTGCTGGTGGTGAAGGCCGACGGCGGCCAGTACAGCGCGCAGATTCGCAAGGTGTACACGTTCGAGAACCTGGGCAAGGCCGAGGTCCCCGAGGCGCACGCGGGCGACATCGTGGCGGTCATCGGCGTGGAAGACGCTGACATCGGCGACATCATCACCGACCCCGAAAACCCCGTGTCGATGGAGCCCATCGCGGTTGAAGAGCCCACGATGGCCATCGTGTTCGAGGCGTCGACCAGTCCGCTCGTCGGGCGCGAAGGCGAGATCGTCGGCGGCCGCCAGCTGAAGGAGCGCTTGCTGCGCGAGAAGGAGAGCAACATCTCCATGCGCATCACCGAGCTCGAGGACCGCTCGGGCATCGAGGTGGCAGGCCGCGGCGTGCTGCACCTGTCGGTTCTCATGGAAACCATGCGCCGCGAGGGCTTCGAGTTCCAGGTGGGCCGCCCGCAGGTGGTGTATAAGAAGGACGCGCAGGGCAACAAGCTCGAGCCCATCGAGGAAGCCACGGTCGACGTGCCGAACGACTACTCGGGCAAGGCCATCGAGGTCATGGGCACGGCCGGCGGCATCATGGAGGACATGGCGTCCGACGAAACCATGACGCACCTCACCTTCCGCATCCCCTCGCGCGGCACGATGGGACTCAAAACGCGCGTGCTGAACGCCACCCACGGCGAGGCGGTGCTGTTCCACCACTTCAAGGAGTACGGCCCGTATTCCGGCGAGATGGCCGGGCGCAAAAACGGCGCCATGATCGCCATGTCGACCGGCAAGGCCGTGGCGTACGCGCTCGACACGCTGCAGGAGCGCGGGCGTTTGTTCGTTGGCCCGGGCGACGAGTGCTACGAGGGCATGATTGTGGGCGAGTCCGCGAAAGACGCCGACATGGTGGTGAACGTGGAGAAGACGAAGAACCTGGGCAACCAGCGCTCCTCGACCGCCGACAAGGCCATTCAGCTGACGCCGCCGATCACGTTCACGCTCGAAGAGGCGCTCGAGTACATCCAGGACGACGAGCTGGTGGAGATCACCCCGCAGAGCATCCGCCTGCGCAAGCGCCTGCTTTCCGCTGTCGACCGCAAGAAAGCGGCGAAGAAATAGTCGGTAGTTCCGTCTGCCCTGACGGGGCAGCCGCCACGGCTCGGTTTGGTTCCGCCCGTTGCTGACGCAACGGGCGGACACGTCGACGCTGCGCGGAGTTGGGGGCGCCCAGACTAGCCCCTTGTTTGACCCGCTGCGTTGGCCTCAGCCAACTTGAGGTCAAGGCGGGGCTATTCCGGGCACCGCAACCCCGCTCGCTGACGCTACGAAAGACCTGCGAGTAAGTGCGTAATTTCTCGCTGACTTTACGGCGGAATGCGATGCTTTAGGCTACGCTGCGTTCACCCGCTTTGCGTTCGCGTGCCTTCCGCCTTCCTTTTCTTCCCCTTCCCCTTCCTCATTCCCACCTTTCTCCGTCTATCTGCGCGGCGCGTGTGAAACGAAAGTGGTCATATTGTGCGTGCTAGTTTACAAAATTGTTCGTATGGGAAAATACATGCCGAATAATTCATGGTTTGGGCAAAAACCGCAGATCAGGGCTTTTTTGCGCGCCATGTTCCTGAGGAAGGCAAGTATGAAAAAGATTGCTTTTGCGAAAAGCGTTTTCACGGCGAGCTTGGCGGCGGCGTGCGCGTGGGGCCTTGCGGGCTGCGCGGCGGGATCGGGCAGCACGGGCGAGACGAGCTACACGGGCGGCGTGGCGGCCACCGTCAACGGCGTTGAGATCGCCGAGGACGACGTAACGGCGATGATCGAGTCGCAGCGCGCGCAGGCTTCGCTTGACGACGAGGACTCGTGGGGCAGCTACTTGGCGCAAATCGGCTCGACGCCTTCCAGCATTCGCGAGCAGTTCATCGACGGCTTCATCAGCCAGGAAATCGTGCGCCAGTTCGCCAGCGAATGCGACGTGAACGTCGAGGACTCCGAGGTTGACAGCTACGTTGAGAAGATGAAGTCGAACTACAGTTCCGACGAGGACTGGCAATCGGCGCTTTCGCAAAGCGGTCTGACCGAGGACGAATACCGCGAGAACATCAAGTTCTCCCTGCAATATCAGGGCTTGGAGGACCACTTCACCACCGAGGAACCTTCGGCGGAGAGCATGCTCACTTACGCCAAGATGTACTCGTCGTCGTATGACGGGGCGAAGAAGTCGTCGCACATTCTGTTCGACGCGAGCGATGAGGCTACGGCCCAGTCGGTGCTCGACCAGATCAACGCGGGTACGCTCGATTTTGCCGACGCGGCGGCGCAATATTCCAAGGACAGCTCGGCGTCTGACGGCGGCAACGTGGGTTGGGACAAGCTGACCACGTTCGTCGATGAGTACCAAGACGCGCTCGACGCTCTTGAAGTTGGCCAGGTGAGCGGCTTGGTGACCAGCGACTACGGCATTCACATCATCAAGTGCACCGCCGAGTTCACGGCGCCGGAGGAACTGACGGACGTGAATCAGCTGCCCGAGGAATTCGTTGAGCGCATCAAGTCGATGGCGGCGAGCGCCGAGAGCAGCCAGGCGATATCCGACTGGATTGACGAGAAGCGCGAGGCGTCCGACGTCGTGATCAACGATATGCCCGAGAACGTGCCCTACAACGTCGACATGAGCAAGTACGAGACGGCTGACGAAAGCAGCGACGCGGCAACGGCCGACGACGCGGCGAGCGAGCAGACCGACGCAAATGACGCCGACGCCACGGCTGAGAACGCCGACGCGGACGCGAGCGAGAGCAGCTCGGACGCAAATGCTGCCGACGCCGCTGGTTCTGACGCATCCGCCGACGGTGCGAGCGATGCCGACGCGGATGCGTCTGCGGATGCGAGTTCCGGCGGCAGCACCGCAAGCGCGCAGCCTGCTGAAGCGGCCTAGCGCATCGACGCTGGGCGCGTGTGGGTGCGGACGAACGGCTCGCGTGTTGGTCGTACGCGCGGCGCGTTGTTTGACGTTCGCGTCGTCACGTAGGTGCGAGCACACGCCGATGTGCGCACGCGTTCCGCATGTGTTGACATATCGTTGAGAGAGAGCGCTGGAAACTCCGGCGCTCTTTGCCGTAGAAGGAGAAATAAATGAAAACCGCTTCGACCGAGGGCGCCAGCGCCCCCTTCATCGAGTTGCGCGACGCAGTGGTTCGCCGCGCGGGGCGCGACATTCTGTCGGTTGACAGGCTCGTTTTGCGCGAAGGGGAGTCGATGGCGCTCCTTGGTCCCAACGGCTCGGGCAAGTCGACGCTCGTGAGCTTGATCACGCGCGAAGCGTTTCCGTTGCACCGCGACGAGCCCCCCGTTCTCTTTCGCGGCAAGGAACGCGCGACGCTTGAAGAGGTGCGCGCGTGCCTTGGCATCGTGTCGTCGACCATGCAGAGCCAAATTACCGTCCATCTTCCTGCGGTTGAGGTGGTCGTCGGCGGGCTTTTCGGCGCGCTGGGCGTTCCGAAGCGCTTCAAAGTGACGCCTGAGCAGCACCAACGCGCATTCGACGTCATGGAAGAGCTTGGCATTGGGAATCTGGCCGACCGCGACATCATGACGCTTTCGACGGGCCAGGCGCGACGCGTGCTGGTTGCGCGGGCGCTCGTGCACAACCCCGACGTTCTCGTGTTCGACGAGCCGTGCACGGGGCTCGATCCCGAGGGCATGTACTACGTGCGGCGAACCATGCGCGCGCTGGCACAAAGCGGGCGAGCCATTGTGCTGGTCACACATTATCCCGAGGACATTATTCCCGAAATCGATCGCCTGGTGCTCATTAAGGAGGGGCGCGTGTTCGACGACGGAACGAAGCGCGCCATGCTCACGGGCGAGCGCATGAGCGCGCTGTTCGACGTGCCGCTCGAGGTGGCGGAGTCGGACGGCTACTACACGCTGATGGGCCGGTACTGAGAGGCGCGACCGAGAAGGGCGTCGCTTGCGTTGCTTGCAGAAAGGGCGCGAAAGGGGCGCGGAAGGGGCATGCCCGTGGGAACGGAAGGCGTGTGCGCTGCGGGGAAGCGGCACGCGCCGCGTTCGCGCGACGCACAACGCGCGCGGTTCGCAAATTCCCCCTTGTTCGCGTTTGGCGGCTGCGCTACAATACATAGCTGCTGCATTTGGCTGTTACGCCGTGCAGCGGTAGGTACGCGGAGAGATGTCCGAGCTGGCCGAAGGAGCACGATTGGAAATCGTGTATGCGCCAAAAGCGTATCCGGGGTTCGAATCCCCGTCTCTCCGCCATTTGAAAACAGAAGCGCGCGAATGTTTCACGTGAAACATTTTCGCTTCTTTCATAGGTGAAGGCTCGCGCGAAGCAGCAGAAGAAGCGGCGGCGGAAACGGAATCTGCCGAACGCTTCGAAAGCTGGCGAAGCGCGACAGGTGCTTGAGAAAACCCAAGCGCCGCACCCCATGCGGAGGGGTGGCAGAGTGGTTGAATGCGGCGGTCTCGAAAACCGTTTTACGCGTAACCCGCGTAACGAGGGTTCGAATCCCTCCTCCTCCGCCATTTTGATTGGTAAACTCCCTGCACAGGGAGTTTTTCTTTTTCGGGGAACAAACAGGGGATTCGAACCGAGAGGTCGGATGCCGTGAAGAAAACTGCCCGGTGGGCAGTTTTTAGGCAGCCGCCCGGGCGCGCTTGCGCGACCGGGTATGAGCGCTCGCCGAAGGCGGGCGCGGGAATCCCTCCTCCTCCGCCATTTGAATTTGTGAAACTCCCTGCATAGGGAGTTTTTCTTTTGCCCTCGCGCGTCGTCGTTTCGTCGAATAGAATGTTTCACGTGAAACATTCTTAGCGTGCAAGAAAGGGTTGGGCGGTGGAAATCATCATTCAGTTCATCGCCGACTTTTTCGCAAACCACTTTCCCGAAAGCACGCACGAAGGAGGCATTGATGGGCTGAGCGGCGAAATTGTATCGTGGCTGAAAGCTATTGCTTGGATAATGCTCTTTATTGTCGCTGGTGCGGCTGCTGTGATTTTTGTTGCTACAGTTGTTCTCTCGCTTAAAACGTAACAAAGCCTTATGATGGAAGGTGTCGTACGACACTCACGTTGGCGCAAACTCTGTCGCGCGTCATTGCCGAAGCGCGAATGTTCCACGTGAAACATTCGCGCTTGTTTTGCTTGCGACTTTACGCGCGGTTGCTTGCGTGAAGACGCTGGAAACCAGTGCGTGCAGCCGACGGTCGAGCGAAAGGGGGGGGCGGCGTGGCGTTTAGCGAGCTGATCGCGCTCTACCTGTTCCTCGGCGGCGCGTCCGCCGGCAGCTTCGCCGTAATCTCGTCGATTGACTTGGCCACAGCGTTCGTGCACGCGCGCGATAGGCGTTACGCGCGCACTCCCACGCACTACTTTGGCAGCCGCTCGCGCTCCGTCACGCAACGGCGCGTCGCGCGGTTGGTGTACTCCGTTGCCTTCGCCATGATCGTTTTAGGCCTGACGTGTCTGTTGGCCGATCTCGGTCGACCCGATGCGTTCTACATGATATTCCTGTACCCGACCGCCAGCTTCATGTCGCTCGGCGCCTTCGCGCTCGCCTTCCTGGCCATATGCATGGCTATTGCGTTGGCTGAGGCGGTGCTCGTACTCAGCCCCGCGTGGGAAAAAGCCGCACTCGTTGCAAAAGCCGCAGGTGTTGTGCTTTCGCTGGTGGTTATGCTGTACACGGGTATGCTGCTTGAAACGGTCGTTGCCGTTCCGCTGTGGCGTTCGACATGGCTGCCGGTTCTCTTCCTTTTCTCGTCGCTTTCGTGCGGGTGCGCGGTGGTCCTGATCAGCACGTGTTTTTGCGAGAGCTACGAAGGTATTCGCGCATGGACGCGCAAACTGATCGCGGCCGACGTTGCCGCTGTGGCGCTCGAAGTCGTGTCTGCCGCGGCGCTGACGATAAGCGTGAACGCGGCAAGTGCCAGCCGCCCGTTCGACGCGCTGCTTGTGGGTGATCAGGCGGGCTTGTTCTGGCTCGGATTCGTCGGATGCGGTATTCTTGCACCGTTGATGGTTGAGCTGCCCGCGTTGATCGCGCGCAGGAGGCACGCCAGCGGCGTGGTGGCAGCCATGTCGCTTCTCGTGTTGGTCGGCGGCTTTTGCCTGAGGCTTGCGTTGGTGAACGCGGGCGTTCAGGTCGCGGTTTAGGCCGCGTGGCGCGGCGGGTTCGAAGTTTAACGGTTAAGGGAAGGTGCGCGCGAGACGGTGGCGAAGGACATACCGACATTCACGTTCGACAGCCAAAGTGACCTTCCGCTGTGGGTGCAACTGCGCGACCGCATGATATTCCTTATCAACTCGGGGTTCTATCAACCGGGGGAGAAGCTGCCCACGGTGCGGAAATATGCGGCCGACCTGCATATTGCGTACAACACGGTGAGCAAGGCGTACATGGGGCTCGAGCGCGACGGCTACGTGACAACCGTGCGCGGCAGCGGCGTGTTCGTCAACGATTTGACGTCGCTTCCGCAAAGCGGCGGGCAAATCGATATGCTGGTTGAGGACTTTGTGAAGAGTTGCCTCGAAGAAGGCATGACCTACGACGACATACCCAAACTCGTATCCAAGCACATTCGGAAGATGAAGAGGGATTATGAGGAGAAACAGCAGGGATCGTGAGTGGCGAGACGAGCACGTCTCCCATGTGGGGCGCAGCGAGCGGGACTCGTATCGCCGGTCGGAGATGGAATTCGGCGTGGCGGCGGATGCCTACCGCTCGGATCCGAGTCGAAAGGCCACGCGCAACGGCGCGGTGATGATCACCGTCGTGTTGGCGCTGGTTGCGTTTGCGGCGGTTTTGGCGCTGTGGTTCGCGGTAGCGGGTGAGCTCAGCGTGGCGGGCATCGCCGTGGCTCTGGTGGTGGGGCTTGCCGTTCTGTCGTCGGTGCACGTGTGCCTGGAGTGGGAGCGCGTGGTGGTCATGCGCCTGGGCCGCTTCAATCGCTTGGCGGGGCCGGGGCTGTTCTTCACCATCCCGCTCGTCGAGTTTTGCACGCTACGCGTCGACCAGCGCACCACGGCCACGCCGTTCGGCGCTGAAGAGGCGTTGACGAGCGACTTGGTGCCGCTCGACGTCGACGCCGTGCTGTTTTGGATGATCTGGGACCCCGAGAAGGCGTGCATGGAGGTGGACGACTGCCGCTTCGCCGTGGCGCTGACGGCGCAAACGGCGCTGCGCGACGCCATCGGGCGGGCGTCGGTTTCGAATGTGGTGATGCGTCGGCATCAGCTTGACCAGGAACTTCAAGAGGCCGTCGAGGCGAAGGTGACCGACTGGGGCATCACGGTGCTGTCGGTTGAGGTGCGCGACATCATTATTCCGAAGGAGCTGCAGGGCGTTATGTCGCTTGAGGCGCAGGCCGAGTGCCGCAAGAACGCGCGTATCACGCTGATGGAGGCTGAGCGCGACGTGTCGGCCATTTTGCAAGAGGTTGCGGAAACCTACGAGCACGACGAGACGGCGCTTGCCCTGCGCAAGATTCACCTGGTGTACGAGGGGATGCAGGACAACGAAGGCACCGTGGTGGTGCCGAGCGCCTACAGCGAGGGATTCACGCTCGACCCGAACAAGGCGGCGGGGAACGCCTCGGCGGGCGCGGGCAGCTCGGGGATGGGCACAGGAGCGGGCGTCGGCGCGTAGCGTGTGCGTGCGGCGGGCGCGGGCGGCGCAGCGGGCGCGGGCGCAGGAGCGCACGTCGGCGCGTAGTGCGTGCGTGCGGCGGCGCGGCGTAAGGCGCGCATACCGCGCGAGCCCCCATTATCCCTAAAATAAAATAACAGTTCGGTAAAATTGTCGCACGACAATTTTTGTATAACTCTCAGTGGAGGGATTTGGCCGATTTCCTGCAAGACGCATATCTGGCAACACGGCACGCACCGCGCCCGCGCAGACGCAACGCAATCGGGCGCTCGAGCGCGCAACGCATGCGCCCGCGACGCAACCGGGCAAGTGCGCCAACAACGCGCGGCCGTCGCGCAAGCGAGAAACACGGCACGCACTGCGCCCGCGCCACGCGCAGGTGCAAGAGGGGTAGCGCACCGCGTTTGACCAGATGAAACGCACGTCGTAATGACGCGCGTAGTCAGCACGCGCTCGCGGCAAGCGGGCGCATGGAAAAGAGGAGGCTAAAGCATGGAGCTCGTATCCCTGTATCTGTTCACCCTGCTGGGCGGCATGGCGGCGGGCGCTTACGTATTCGAGACGTGCCTGCGGCGTCAGCGCACGGGCGCTCGACCGTGGCTCGTTCCCCTGGTCGTCGTCATCTTGTTCGCTGTGGGCGTTATCGCTGCGGCAACGCACGTCCACAGCATTCCGCGCGCCGTCCAATCGCTGTTCGGCGGCACGGTCAACTTCGGCGCGGGCATGACGCAAGAGGTAGTCGTCGCGGCGCTCTTCCTGATTCTGGCGCTCATCGACATGATCGTCACGTTTGCGAAGAAAGAAAGCCCGTTCGCGCTGCGCGTGGTGGGCGCGGTGGTTGCCGTTGTTTGCATGGTCATGATGGGCTTGGCCTATACCGACGTCTACGGCGTGACGGTGTGGACGAACGCCCCGGCGACGGTGCTCGCGTTCCTCGCGGGCGACCTCGCGATGGGCCTGGCGCTCTACACGGTGATCGACGAGAAAACGTACGCCGAGAAAACGCTGCGCTACATCTCGATCGCGGTGAACGCGGTGCTCGCGGTGGCGCTTGGGCTTGAGGTTGCGGCGTTCGTCGCCGCTGGATGTGATCCGATTCTGCAGGTGGTTGGGCTGGTTGTGGCCCCGGTCGCGTCGATCGTGCTGGCGGCGCTTTCGGCGAAGGGCTCAAACGGGAAGGCGTTCGCCGTCGGCGTGTGCGTCGTCTCGATTGCCGGCGTCGCCCTTGCCCGCTACGCGTTCTACGCAGCCTGCATGGTTCTTTAGGTGAAGGGGGAATTATCGTGAGCATTCAATCGAAGAATATGTCGCGCCGCGGATTCCTGGGAGCCTCTGCGGCGGTGGCGGCCAGCGTCGCTGCGCTGTCGGCCACAGGTTGCTCGTCCGAGTCGAGCCTTGAAGCCACCGGGAAGCACCAGCTGCCGACCGACCCGGCAACCGACGGCGAATGGGTTGCCGCGGCTTGCTGGCACAACTGCGGCGGCCGCTGCGTGAACAAGGTTATGGTGAAAGACGGAGCAGTCGTTCGCCAGAAGACCGACGACTCGCATGAGGACACGCCCGAGTACCCGCAGCAGCGTGGCTGCGTGCGCGGCAAGGCCCAGCAGCAACAGTGCTTCGGGGCCGACCGCATTCTGCATCCGCTCAAGCGCAAGGGCTGGCAGCCTGGCGGCGGCGCGAACTCCAACGGCGCGATGCGCGGCAAAGACGAATGGGAAGTGATCAGCTGGGACGAGGCCATCAGCTTGGCGTGCCAGGAAATCAAGCGCATCAGCGACGAGTTGGGCCCGACGGGCTTTTACTGCAAGTCGCCCGACGCCAGTATCAATCTGATGTGCGGCTGCGTGCGCGGCTGGGACACCACCTCGCACGGCACGTACACGCTCGGCTGTGACATGATCGGCTTGCCCGACACCGACTGCGGCAAGGCAAACGACCGCTTCGACCTGCCGAACGCCGACTACATCATTCTGTATTCGTCGAACCCCACGTGGTCGGCTGCCGGCACGCCGACGTACTACTTCATTCAGGCGAAGGAGTCGGGCACGAAGTTCGTGTCGGTCGACCCGCTCTACAACGCCTCGGCGCAGATGCTCGACGCCGACTGGATTCCCGTGCGCAACGGCTGCGACATGGCGTTCATGCTGGCGACGGCCTACGAAATGCTGCGCCTTGACGAGGAAGAAGGCGACATTGTCGATTGGGACTTCCTGCACACCTACACGGTGGGCTTCGACGCCGAGAGCATGCCTGCCGACGCGGCGCTCAACGAGAACCTGAAAGACTACATCTTGGGAACGTACGACGGCACGCCCAAGACGCCTGAGTGGGCCGAGCCGATCTGCGGCGTGTCGCCTGAGCAGGTAACCGCGTTCGCGCGCATTCTGGGAAAGAAGAACAAGACCATGCTGCTGCACAACTACGGCATGGTGCGCTGCAACGGCGCCGAGATGATTCCCCAGATGCTCATGGCGCTTGGCGCGATGGGCGGACATATGGGCAAGTCGGGGCACGCGACGGGCGGCAACTACCACGCCAACGCGGGTAACTACGGGTCGAACCTGGTTTCTGCCGGCAGCGCGAAGCTGCCCAAGACCACCAACCCGTGCTCGACGGGCGTGCGCCAGCCGCAGCTGTACGAGCTTATCTTGAACGGCGGCGGTAGCTTTCTCGACGTGTCGAATGCATACGCCAGCTTCCATGAGCCTATCCCCACGACGCTGGGCCCCATCAAGGGCATCTTCCACGTGACCGATGCCACGCTGCAAACGTCGCTGCACCAGAAGGTGGGCATCGAGGCGCACCGCGCGGTCGATTTCGTGCTCACGCGCGCGCAGTTCATGACCACCAACGCACGGTACTCCGACATTATTCTGCCGGTGACCACCGAATGGGAGCGCGTCGGGTCGGTAACCACGTGCAACCGCGAGTTCGTGTACTGCTACTCGCAGGTGACCGAGCCGCTCGGCGAGGCGAAAACCGACCAGGAGATCAGCACGTTGCTGCTTGAGGGCATGGGCATCGACCCGGCGCTGGCCTACGGCGGCAAGTCCGAGAAGCAGCAGTTCTTCGAGCAAATCGCCGGCAGCAAGGTGATGGGAGACGACGGCAAGATGGGACCGCTCGTGACCATCACCGAGGCCGATATTACGAAGTGGGGCGTGGAAGGCACCGCGCAGCAAGGCGTGGTAACGATCGACGAGTTCGTGAAGAACGGCGGTTACCAGTTTAAGCGCACTTCCGGCGACGGCCATGGGTTCATCGGCTACAAGGACTTCATCGACGACCCCGAGGGCAAGCCGCTGTCGAGTAAGTCGGGCAAGCTGGAGATTTACTGCCAGGCGCGTTATGACCTTATGGCGTCGTTCGAATACGAAGGCATTGACCAGTTCAAGCCGTACCCCACTTACGTGGTGCCGTGCGTGGGCTACGAGTCGACGTTCGCGAACGGCAAGGTGGACGGCGAGAAGGGCGAGTTCCCCTTCCTCATGTACAACCCGCACTACCTGCGTCGCTCGCACTCGGTGTTCGACAATTGCCCGTGGCTGCGCGAGACGTGGGAGAACCCGGTGTTCTTGAGCCGCGAAGACGCTGAGGCGAAGGGCATTGCGGAAGGCGACACGGTGCTCATCACCACGCCGGCGGGCCAAGGTCTGCGTCGCGCCGCGCTGATGGACGTGCTCATGCCGGGTGTTGTGGGCGTTCCGCACGGAGCGTGGGTCGACGTCGATGAAGAGACGGGCATCGACCGCGCTGGCTCGGACAACTACCTGATCGGTGCCGAGTTCGGCGGCATGGGCGTGTCGGGCTACAACAACCAGATTTGCAACATCGAGAAGTACACGGGCGAGAAGCTCGGGCGCGACTGCGACCTGCCGGCTCGCTGGAGTGAGAAATAACGGCTGCGGGTAAGGAGATAAAACCATGAGCGTTGGATTCTATTTGGATCAAAACCGCTGCACGGGCTGCCGCGCCTGCCAAGTTGCGTGCAAGGACAAAAACCGCCTGGAAGTGGGCATCGTCTACCGCGAGGCGCACACCTACACGGTAGGCGCGTTCCCCGCCACCAAGGCATACAGCTACTCGTTCGGGTGCAACCACTGCGAAAACGCGGTGTGCCTGAACAACTGCCCGACGGGTGCCATTTACCGGGCCGCCGACGGCACGGTCATTCAGGACCAAAGCCTGTGCATCGGTTGCCGTATGTGCGTGATGAGCTGCCCCTACGGCCAGCCGAAGTTCTTCCCCGAGAAGGGCGTGTCGGGCAAATGCGACGGGTGCTACGGCCTGCGCGAGGCCGGCAACGAGCCTGCGTGCGTGGCGGGCTGCCCCAACCGCGCGTTGATGTTCGGCGACATGGAGAAGCTGCGCGCCGAGTTCGGGCCTGATCTGGACGAGGGAAGCATTGCGGTTCTGCCCTCGCCGGCCGAGACGCAGCCGAACGTACTGATTCGTGCGAAGGAATGTGCCTTCGACGAGGACTATCACGAGCTGAATTGGTAGCGGGTTGGTAGAAAGCCCGTTTGAGCCGCTGCGTTGCCGTTCCCTCCGCAGCGCAGCGGCTTCTTTGGGGCGGTTTCCTCGTTTGCGGGCGCGATGTTTCACGTGAAACATTTTGTTCGTAGGTTGTGGGTTGTAAGTTGCTGAAGAGGCCGAGAGGCGAAAGAGGGGTTGGTATGGCTGACTACGAGCGCGAACGCGAGATTGGTATGCTGCTGGCGCGGCGGGCGTATGCCTACAGCTTGCTGCACGTGGTGTTTGGCGGCGAGCCTGATGCGGAAACGGTGGTGCAGATGTTTGGCGAGCAGGCGAGCGCGTCGTTGCCGACGTTTGGGCGCGCCGACCGCGCCGACCGAGTTGCGTGCGCGGCTCGCGTTGACCGCGCCGACCGCGGGCATTCCTGCAGCGGCAGCGCCGGCCTCGACGCAAGCGACCCGGCCTTGGTCGAGACGCTGCGTTCCGACTACGCTAGGCTGTTCTTGGTGCCGGGCGACGCGTACGTTCATCCGTGGGAGTCGCCGTACGTGGGCAAGGAGTCGATGCTTTTTCAGGAAAGCACGCTCGACGTGCGCACGTTTTACCACGAGGCGGGGTTCAAACTGCAAGCGGAAAAGCACTTCCCTGACGACCACATAGCCGCCATGATGGACTTCATGGGGCGCTTGAGCCAGTCTGCGTACGAGGCGTTCGCCGACGGCGACGACGCTGAGGCGGCACGCGTGCTGGGTGTTCAGCGCTCGTTTGCTGAAAAGCATCTGTTGACGTGGGTCGATGCGTTTGCTGAGAAGGTTGCCGAAAACGATGTCCATGCGTGCTATGCTGCTTTCGCCGCCGACATGGCGGCGTTCGTGCGGCTCGATTGCGCGCAGGTCGAAAGCCTTGCGAAGGAGCTTGCCGCACCTCAGGAGTAGGTTCTCAAGGGGGCTGCATGGATTTCCGGGAATATGCGCGCGCGTTCGACGAGGTTGAGCGCGACTTCGAGAACGCTGTGGCAGCGTGGGGCGTGCCGTTTGAGGAACATGAGAGCGCGCCGCGCGCAGAGCGAGTGCGTACGGCGACGGCGTGCGGATGTCGTTGCGAAAACGCCACGGGGTCGCTGTGGCGCAACTGGGTGTCGCCGGCGTGTGTTGCATGCCGAACGGGTGAGGAAACCGCTACGTTCTTCGTCGATTTGCGCTGCACTAAGCAGTGCTACTTCTGTTTCAACCCCAACCAAGACAACTACGAGTATTTTCTCGCTCACAAGCGAAACATCGTGGCCGAGCTGGAGCAAGCGCATAAGGCGGGCGTGCGCTTCAAACACGTGGCGGTGACGGGCGGCGAGCCGATGCTCTACCGTGACCATGTCTGTGCGTTTCTGCGTCGCGCGCACGAGTTGTTCCCGGGCGTGCATACGCGTTTGTACACGAGCGGCGACCTGCTCGACGAGTCGGGGTTGCGCCAGCTGGCCGAAAGCGGGCTTTCCGAGATTCGCTTCAGCGTGAAGCCTGCTGATGTTGGCGGGGGCGCCGCTGTCGGCGACGCGGGAGTGAGTGCCGACGTCGGCGACACGCATGCGGGCGGCGCCACCGCCCACGATCGCCTCTACGCCCTCATGGCGCAGGCGGTCGACATCATCCCCGACGTGGTGATCGAGGTGCCGGTGATTCCCGGATCGCTCGCCGATATGCAAGATATGCTCCGCCGCGCCGATGCCATCGGCGTGCGCGGCGTGAACCTGTTGGAATTCTGTTTTCCGCTGCACAACGCCGAGGAGTTCCGTAAACGTGGCTTCAAGCTACGCAAACACCCATACAACTACCTGTACGACTATTGGTACGGCGGCGGCATTCCTGTGGCGGGCAGCGAGACCGAGGCGCTTGCCCTCATGGAGTTTGCCGCGCGCGAGAACTTGGCGCTCGGTGTGCACTATTGCAGCTCCGACAACAAAAACACGGGGCAAATATTCCAACAGAACAAGGCGTTCGCAAGCGACGCGGCGCTGCGGGCGCGTTACCCGTGGATGGCCGCCGATCCCGCCGACCGTTTCCTGAAGTGTGCCAAGGCGTTCGGCACCGATGCGCACGCTGTCTGTGCATGGGCGAAAAACGAGGGCGTGACCTGCGGCTTCGACCCCGATGTTCCCGCTGCTTCTTTTCCGCTTGAGGCGACTGCCCAGGTGCGTGCGGCATTTCCGCAGGCAACCTTGTGCGAAAGCGTCAACGTAGTCGAGCAACAAGACGACGGAGCGCTCGATCTGCGCGAGGTGGCGGTTTCGCCCATAAGGTAGTTTGCGGGTGGACGCCGCGTTCACCCCGTACTCACCGCTGTGCTTCGAAGCGGCGGTTTCTCACATCGCGTAACTCCCTAGAAACCACAAGTCGCGTACAATGGGTGATGCGTGCTTCGCGCTTGGGATTTCGCGCGGCGCGCGCATGGCCAATCGGCACCAGGAGAGGATGCCTATGTACACGAAATTGGTTGGCCATACCGACAAGATCAACCAGCAGCTTGCGCGGTATGGGGTAAAGTTCGGCATTTACAAAGGCGGTGTGTTCGAAGAGCGCCTGTTCCCCTTCGACGCCGTGCCGCGCATCATCGAGGCCGACAAATGGAAGCAGCTCGAGCGCGGGCTTATCCAGCGCGTCGACGCGCTGAACGCCTACCTGCGCGACCTCTACAACGACGCGGAGATCATTCGCGACGGCATCGTGCCCGAGCATTTCGCCTACGCGTCGTCGGGCTATTTGCCGCAATGCGAGAACATCGTGCCGCCGCGCGGCATCTTCTCGCACATCTCGGGCATCGATTTGGTGGAAGGCAACGACGACGAATGGTACGTGCTTGAGGACAACCTGCGCATCCCGTCGGGCGCGTCCTACCCGCTCATCGCGCGCAACTTGTGTCGCCGCTGCGACGCCACCACCTTCCGCGAGGTTCCGCTGGTGGACAACCGCGACTACGGCGAGCGTCTGCGGCGCGTGATGGACAACGTGAACTGCGGCGGCATCAACGTGGTGCTCACGCCCGGGCGCTACAACGCGGCGTACTTCGAGCACAGCTACCTGGCCGAGAAGGCGGGCGCGGTGCTTGCCGAGCCGAGCGAGCTTTTCGTCGACGACGAGGTGCTGTACTACCGCGACTCCACGCGCAACACGCGGGTGGGCGCGGTGTATCGCCGCCTGTCCGACGAGTATCTCGACCCGCTGTGCTTCCTCCCCGAAAGCCTCATCGGCGTGCCGAACATCATGACGGCGTACCGCGCGGGCAACCTCGCCATCATCAACGCGCCCGGCAACGGCGCCGCTGACGACAAGGGCATCTACTATTTCGTGCCGCAAATGGTGGAATACTACCTCGGCGAAAAACCCATCCTGAAAAACGCGCCCACCTATCTGCCGTATTACCCCGACGACCTGGCGTACGTGATGGACAACGCCGAGCGCCTGGTCATCAAGGACGTGGCGGAGGCCGGCGGCTACGGCGTGGTGTTCGGCAGCGAACTTTCGCCCGAGAAGCTGGCCGAATTGAAGGCGCTCGTGCGCGCCGAGCCGCGCCGCTTCATCGCGCAGGAGGTCATCGACTTCAAGTGTCTGCCCACGTGGATCGGCCACGAGATGGTTCCGCGCAAGGCCGACCTGCGCGCGTTCGTGCTTTCCGGCGAAACCACTACCGTCTGGCCGAGCGGCCTGACGCGCTACGCCCGCGAGGCGGGTTCTTCCGTTGTCAATTCGTCACAAGGAGGGGGGTTCAAGGACACATGGGTGCTCTCTCGCTAGAACGCGTCAACCGCCTGCTGTGGCTCGGGCGCTACGTGGAGCGCTGCTACACCACGCTGCAGTTTATCCTGACCACCTACGATGCCGCGCTCGACTCCACCGAGGGCAACTGGAAAGGCCAGCTTGAAGAGCTCGGCTTCGACCAGGACAACGACGACCCGGTCGAGTTCTTCCGCGAATGCCTGTTCAGCCGCACGCTCACCTCGTCGATTTACTACTCGATGTCGGCGGCGTACGACAACGCCGTGGTGCTGCGCGACGTCATCGGCACCGAGTCGGCCGCGTACGTGCAAATGGCGCTCAACGACATCGAACGCGCGGAAACGTCCGACGCGCCGCTGCTCGACCTGCAAACGGTCATCGACATGATCATGGCGTTCAAGGGCAGCTGCGACGACTACGTGGTGAACGACTCGGCGCGCAACATCATCAAATGCGGCATGTCGATCGAGCGCATGGACTTGTACGCGCGTCTGCACTATCATCTGGGAGACTTGCGGAAGGAAACGCAGAAGCTGGCCACGCGCGTTGACCGCACGGGCATCTCGTACGACCGCGCGGCGTTCAAGGCGCTGGTCGACCGCGTGTTCTCGCCACGTTTCCCCGAGCAGGTGACCTACGAGGAGCTCGGGCAGATGCTGGAGCTGATCGCGCGCGTGTTCTAGGCGCGGGTTTATTGTTGGAGGTACGTGCATGAGAATGCTCTCGTACGTGTTCGAGACGACGCTGTCGTTCAGCGAGCCGGTGAGCGACCACAGCTTCGTGCTGCGCTGCTTGCCGAAGTCGACGAACACGCAGAAGGTGATGGAGTCGCAGGTGTTCACGCACCCGCGCATTCCGCTGGCCGAGCAGGTGGACGGATTCGGCAACCGCATCATCGTGGGCTACTGCCCCGAGGCGCACGACGCGTTCAACTTCTACGCCACCGGCATTGCCATGGTTGAGCCCGAGGACGCCGGCCCCACGCCGGCGCACCCGATGTATCTGCAGACGACGCGCCTGACGATGCCCGACGACGCGCTGCGGAAGGTGGCGCACGAGGTGCGCGACGCAGCGGCGGGAGCGGGTGTGGGGAATTCGCCGGCGTGCGAGCCCGATGTTTCACGTGAAACATCGGGCGGCGGGTCGGCGGTCGCAACAAGCGCCGCAGTAAGCGACGCCGCAGCAGACGACGCCGCTCCCGCACCCGACGCGTGGGCGCTCGCCCAGCGGCTCTCGGCGCGCGTGTTCGCGGCGTTCGAGTACGCGCCGGGCTCAACCGACACCACCACCACGGCCGCCGAGGCGTTTGCCGGCGGGCGTGGCGTGTGCCAAGACTACGCGCACGTGCTGATAACGCTGTGCCGCGAGCTCGGCATTCCCGCGCGCTACGTGACGGGTCTCATGGTGGGCGAAGGCGCCACGCACGCATGGGTCGAGGTGCACGACGGCGAGCGTTGGCGCGGCGTCGACCCGACGCACAACTGCGTGGTCGACGACCGCTACCTGCTCTTCTCCACGGGGCGCGACTTCGAGGACTGCCCGATCGAGCGCGGCATGTTCCGCGGCAACGCCGAGCAAACTCAGCGCGTGTCCGCCTCGCTCGGCGACGACGCCCCCGCCGTCAACGCCACGAAGTTCAAGCACTAACGTGTTTCACGTGAAACATTCCTGCGCGCGGTTCTTCGTGCGTCACAATGTTTCACGTGAAACATTTTTGAGGCGAAAGCGAACCACATGATAGAAACCGTATTCTCCGCCGAGCTTCCCGTGCGGGAGCACCTGTTGGTGCAGAAAAACCGCATCGTCGGCGCCGACCTTGCGCGCGAGGCCGGCTTGCTCCCCGGTCAATCGACCGCCGAGGCGCGCCACCCCGACGTCCTTGAGCGCGCGCCGCGCATGGCCGTGGTCACGGGCATCCACGGCGACGAGCTCGAAGGCCAACGCGTCGCCTTCGAGTTGGCGCGCATCTTGAACCAGCACCTCGACCAGCTCCACGGCATCGTCGACATCTACCCCGCCATCAACCCGCTCGGCATCAACTCCATCGAGCGCGGCGTGCCCGGCTACGACCTCGACCTCAATCGCGTTTTCCCCGGCGACGAGCAGGGCTCGCTCACCGAGGCGCTCGCGGCGGCGGTGGTCAACGACATCAAAGGCGCGGTTGCGTGCGTCGACATCCACGCGTCGAACATCTTTTTGCGCGAGATGCCCCAGGTGCGCATCAACGAGATCACGGCGAAGGAGCTCGTTCCGCTGGCGCACCTGATCAACGTCGACTTCGTGTGGGTGCACGCGTCGGCCACGGTGCTGGAGTCCACGCTGGCCTACTCGCTCAACGCCGTCGGCACGAAAACGCTGGTGGTGGAAACGGGCGTGGGCATGCGCGTTACGCCGCACGAGACGTGGCGCCTCGCGCAGGGCATGCTGCGCCTCGCCAACCACTTCGGCATATGGAGCGGCGAGTTCGAGGTGCACGGCGACCCCATGATCAGCGGCGACCACCAGGTGAGCTTCCTCAACGCGAACGCGGCGGGCGTGTTTCTGCCGAAGGCGGAGCACGGCAAGCGCGTGGGGAAAGGCGAGCTCATCGGCCTGATCGTCGACCCGCTGGCGGGCGAGGTGCGCGAAGAGGTGCGCTGCCCCGCCAACGGCTTGCTGTTCACGCTGCGCGAGTACCCGGTGGTTTACCCGGGTTCGCTTTTGGCGCGCGTGCTGGGAGGGGAGTAAATGGAGAAGGTCACGCTATTCGAGCTCGACACGCCGTATCGCGAGCGCATGACCATCGAGGCGTGCGCGTTCGGCCCCGAAGACGCGAAAACGTCGGTGGGCATCGTGGGCGCTATGCGCGGCAACGAGGTGCAACAGGCGTTTATTTGCGCGTCGGCGGTGCGGCGGTTGCAAGCCGCCGAGGCGGCGGGCGCACTTGCCGACGACGTGCGCATCGTGGTTATCCCCGAGGTGAACTCGTTCTCGATGAACATCGCGCACCGGTTCTGGCCGATGGACAACACCGATATCAACCGTATGTTTCCCGGCTACGACCAGGGCGAAACAACCCAGCGCATCGCCGACGGGCTCTTCCGCGCCATCCAAAACTGCACGTACGGCATCCAGCTGTGCAGCTTCTACCTGCCCGGCGAGTTCGAGCCGCACGTGCGCGTGACCGACACGGGCGTCATCGACCTTGCGCGGTCGTGGGAGCTCGCGCGGCTGTTCGGCCTACCCTACGCGGTGCTGAAAGAGCCGGCGCCGTTTGACACCACCACGCTCAACTACAACTGGCAAGTGTGGGGAACGCACGCGTTTTCCCTGTACAGCCCCAAAACCGACCGCATCGACGAGGCGTCGGCAACGTTCATGGTCGACTGCATCATGCGTTTCCTGGCGGGCGTGGGCGCGCTGCGCGACGCGGGAAGCGCGGAAGTCGCCGCGCCGCCCTTCGCCCTTCCGGGCGCGCCGCTGTTCGAGACGCGCCAAATGCGCGAGTCGAGCCTGGTGAACGTGCGCACGTCCCGCGCGGGCTTCTTCCGCCGCGCCGTTTACGTGACCGACCGCGTAAAGCGCGGCGACGTGCTAGCCGAGATCCTCTCGACGCAAGACTGCGCGGTGCTTGAGGAGCTCGTGAGCCCCTGCGACGGCACGGTGTTCTTCCGCCATGGCCCGGCGATGGTGAACGCCGACACCATCGCGTTCAAAATAGCCCCCGAAACCCTCGAGGAGTTCTAAGTCGTCAATCGCAAAGCCGAAATCGACGTTGGAGTGTTTCACGTGAAACACTCCGATCCAAGCCGTCTCCGTAGTTCCTCTGCCGATGCTGTGACATCTGGGGCCGCCTCGGCGGCGCGCGCGGGCGTTTGGGCTACACTACGGAGCACCGAACGGACGAAAGGAGGCCGCAATGGCCGATCGCGAAGTAGAGAACGCAAGCGGGGAAGTGCCTGAGATTCCCGAGATCCTGGAAAAGGTGTTGCTTTTCGCCCTCGACGAGGCGAAGGACAAGATGGGGCAGGGCGCCGACGTCGTTCCCTTCACCACGCTTGTCGTGAAGGAGAACCTGTTCATCGAGACGCACCCGGGCGACAACGCCGAGGAGTGCTTCAACTTGGCGCAGCACACGGTGGAAGGCGCGCGCGGCGCCGAGGCGTACGCGCTGTGCTACGACGGCTACATCGAGACGGACGACGGCGTGAAGGACGCGCTCATCGCCGAGGGCGGCGTGCCGGGCGAGGCCGACGGCTACGCCATCAGCTATTTGTACGAGATCACGGGCGACACGCTGAAGTTCGAGGACGAGCCGGCGTACGTGGGCGCGGCGCCGAACTTCATGAGCAAGCTCAAGGACGCGTCCGAGTACACCGACGACGAGATCGATGAAAAATACCTCGAGGAAGACGAAGCGGAAGGCTTCGGCAAGGAATAATCTCGCTTGAGGATAAATAGCCGCACGACAACCTGACAGGGTGTTGTGCGACTATGCGCGACGATTCGTGCGGAGCACGGGGTGAGCGCTCCCCGCATGCTCCGCGTTCGCCGTATCGCACGCCACCTCCAACTTCTTCTCCGAAACCTCGAAAAACTTCTTGCTTCCGCATGGTTGTTCGGGTATGATTATCTACGCTTTTTCGGCGGAAGCCGAGACGCACGTGCGGGCGTGGCGGAATTGGCAGACGCGTACGGTTCAGGTCCGTATGGGGGCAACCCCATGAAGGTTCAAGTCCTTTCGCCCGCACCATTTGAGAACGAAGCGCTCCTCGGGGCGCTTTTTTTATAGGGAAAGCCAGCGAGAACGCGGCGAGCAGGGTAAAGCGCGCATGCTGGGGCGATTGCTTCAGCGACGATCTGCTCCGCCGCCGAAAACGCAGGTCAAACGAGCTTAAACGAACCACGAGAGGTGCGGCTTTTCCATGGCGCAGAAGCTTATACTCGATCGGTATCGCATTCTCGGCCGAGCCGGCGCGGGCGGCTACGGCACGGTTCAGCACGCCTACGACACCCACCTCAAGCGCGACGTGGCCATTAAGTGCATCGAACTTTCCGAGGCCGACGTGGCGCGCGCGCGGCTGCTCGCCATGGAAGAGAGCATGGCCCGCGAGGCGGAAGCGGCGGAAAACCCCGCTTTCCCAAAAGACCCGTCGTTTCTCGACGCGCGCGAAGTTGCCAACAGCCCCGCCGACCTCGACAATCCCAACAGTCCCAACAACGCCGCCCGCGTCGGCAGCCCCGCCAACAACGTCAACAACTTCGGCGGCTCCCGCGATTTCGCCGATCCCGCCGCCTTCGACGACCTCGACGACATCCCCGACGACGACCTGTTCGACCACATTCCCGGCCTTGCCGAGGCGCAAACCGTCGCGAAGCTCAACGACGCCAACATCGTGACGGTGTACGACTGCGTGGTGGAGGGCGCGACCGCCTACATCGTGATGGAGTACGTCGAGGGCAAAACGCTCGCCCGCATCATGCGCGAGATGGGCGACGAGATCAGTCTCGACGTGGTGGCGGCGGTGTTCACGTCGGTGGCGCACGCGCTCGAGTTCGCGCACGACGCCGACGTGCTGCACCTCGACATCAAACCCGAAAACGTGATAGTGAACACCAAGGGCGTGGTGAAGGTGACCGACTTCGGCCTGGCCACGCTCATGGACGGCAGCGGGCAGGGCACGGCGGGCGGCGGCACCATTGGCTACATGCCGCTTGAGCAGATGCGGCAGGAGGCGCTCGACGTGCGCACCGACGAGTGGGCGCTCGCCTCGCTGACCTACGAGATGCTCTCGGGCTCGAACCCGTTTCGCGCCGACACGTTGGAGCAGGCGGAGGGGCTCATCGAAAACGCCGAGCTCGTGCTGCCGTCGCTGTGCTGGGACGCGCTGCCCGCCGAAGCCGACGACATCATGTTCATGGCGCTCGACCCCGACCCCGACGAGCGCTATGGCACGGTGGCGTCGTTCGCGGAAGAGCTCACGCCACTTTTAGGGAACGCGCGGGCGGGCAAGCGCGCATTGGCTGCGGCGGTGCGCGGCGAGGAGGCTGCCGAAACCGACGAGAGCGCTGCGGCGTCTGCGGAGCCGTGCGAGCCGCTGCCCCCGTTGATCGACCGACTGGGGCCTGTGGGCGCGTCGGTCGTCGGGCGCGTGCTCGCGGTGGCGGGCGCGGTCATGATGGCGGCGGTGGCGTTGGTGAACGTGCACGTGCTGGCGTTGTTCGGCGGCGCGTCCGCCGCAGCGGGAACGGGAGTCGCCGCAAACGTGGGCGCTGCCGTAGACGCGGCTGGTGCGGCGGCAACGCAAGCCGCTGCGGGCGCGACGGCGGGAATGTTCGGCGTGGCGTCCGACTTCCCCGTGGTGTTCTGGGCGCTGTTGCTCGCGGTGGCGGTGTTATCGGCGGTGCGCCCCGCGTTTGGCGTGTTGGCAGCCTATATAGTCATGGTGGCTATGTTTCTGCTGAACTTCGCGATCGCGCCGGGGTTGGTGCTTTTGGCGGCGCTGATAGCGTGGTGGTGGTTCGTCGGGCGCCGTAGCAACGGTGCGGCGACGGCGGCTTTGCTGGCCCCGCTCGGCGGTTCGATTGGGCTGGGGGCGGTGGCTCCTGTTGCTGCGGGCGCGTTGCTCGACGTGCGCGAGGCAGCGGCGACGGCGGCCTTCTCCGTCGTCAGCGCGCTCGTGTTCGCCTCGCTTGGATCGGGCAGCCTTTTCGGGTGGAACATCATGGAGAACGCCCTTGTGGCGGCAAGCCCGTCGATCGCGCTCGTCGCCTTGACGGACGGTTTTTTGGGCGCTGCGACGTCTCCGGCAACGTGGTGCGCGGCGGTAAGCTGGATTTTAGCAGGCACGGTGTTTTCCCTGTTCTGCATGAAGGGAAGCCGCGCGTTCGACGTGGCGGGAGCGTGCGCGGCCTGTGCGCTGCTGATAGCCGGCGCGTGCGTGGCCGCAGGCGCGGCAAGCGCCGGCGTCACGTGGCTGCCCGACGTTGCGGCGCTTGTCGGGTCGCTGGTCCCGGGTGCACTTGGCATTGCGCTGGCAGCCGGCAACGTGTGCGACCGCGTACGCCTCGCCGAAGGAGAATGGTAGCCGCAACTGCAGTGCCGCCTGCAACGCGCCTCCTGCAATTGGTGCAATTGGGACGTTCCAAATGCCACACGCGCGCATGCAATTTGGAACGTCCCAATTGAACCAAGAAAACGTCCGCACCTCCACGTCCCCGTGTTCGCCCTTCGCAGAAACATTATGCCGAATATGCCTTGCGAGTTCTCTCTGTGCCGCAGGGCATCGGTTACAATGTGCGTACCGATTTTGCTTCACCACATATGCTTCCCTTCCACGCCCCTTTCCTGCCATGCAAAAGGAAAGGAGAACCAATGCCTGGCGGTTGTTGGATATGTAATCCGCTCTGTGGGCGATGCCGCCCTACGCCCTACAAGTCTGCAACGTGCCCCGACTGCGGAACGGTCAATCTGTTTGAGAAGGCGCGCATTGTTGCGGGAGGGCCTCTTTTGTGCAAGAAGTGCAAGCGCGACCTGACGGCCGACGTAACGCCGAAAGTGGTTAAGTGCAACTACAGCGGAAAACTGTGCGCGTACCCGTGCGGAACAAGCAAGTCGCCCAAGCACGAACACGGCGACCAGCACTGCGAGCTTAACACGCCGCCGAGCGCCGAGTGGCTGGCGGCTCATCCAAAAGTCGTCGAGAAACTACTCGGCGGCAACGCATCCTAGCTGGAAGGGCGGGGAGCGCTTCGCTCGCGAACATGGGGGACGGAGCTTGACGAACGCGGGGACGTAGCCCTGCTCACTGGACCGGAGAACAAGGCTACGCCCTCGTGCTCACCCCGCCCCCCGCGTTCGTCCACCCGCCCCTTCCGCCCCAGCACGCCCTCGCTTAGCCCCTGATCGCAGCCTCAGCAAAAGCGGCTGTGTCCCTCGAAAAACGCCCTCGCGCGTCCCTCGTTCCGTATCCATCTTCCCGCTCAATGCCGTGCTTTCTCCCATACGAAAAGGCACGGCATTACTTTTTGTGTACGTGCGTCATATGTAGGCATTGATCTGCGAAAACGAGCCAAGCCAATTCTCTCGTCCCGCAAAAACTACTATCGCTGATACTAGAAGAAACGCCTCTTCGAAAAACAGGGTAATTCCTCATACCAACATAGTTAAAACGCTCGTCAGAAGCCCCGTTTAATACGCGGCGGGCGAAGCGACGCAACTTTCGCGGTGATAACTTTCCAAACCAGCGACTTCGAAAAGTCGCCGAGACGCCATCTGATGCTAAGGGAGGCACGTTGGCGTCCTTCTCGAAACTGACAGTTTTATAACTGGCAACTTCCCGAAAGGAGTAAACGCAAATGTGTTTTAGACCGCCGTCATTTGATGACATGATGAAGAAATGCGACCAGTGCGGTTCCTTCAATCCGCCCGAGTTGACGAAGTGCAAGAAGTGCGGTGCCGACCTTCCTGCCGGTGGCAGCGGCGATGCTGCTCCCACGGGCGCTCCTGCTGCTCCCGGCGCCGCTCCCAAGGCTCCTGGCGCTCCGAAGGCTCCCGGTGCTCCCAAAGCCCCTGGCGCTCCGAAGCCGCCGACCGCGTAGGCTTCAAATAGGCCTTACCCGATTGGATCCATCTACGCTTTAGGTATCTACCGGAGTTGCTGCCAAGAAAGGTTTGAAAAGGGACGAAGTTTTAACCCAAGCTCTTCCAAGCTGATAAAAGCCCGTCAAGCTCGAAAGGCGCAACCTCAAGAAATCTAAAGCATGCTTTCGATGAACACGTCTCATGCGAGAGGGGGTGGTTCAAGGGAAGCAAGTTTGTGTGGCGAAAATCGGTAAAGCAAATAAAAACACAAGAAGAGAGAGAAAGAGAAAGGGGGACATTTCATGATTAATGAGCTGAATCAAGATCTGTACAAGACAGACTGGCGTTGGTATGAGGACGGTTATGAGGTGACTCGTACGTCCGTCTGGACGGGCCCTGGCTGCCACAACGGCTGCGGTGTTCTGGCTTACGCTAAGGATGGCAAGCTCGAGCGCGTGGAAGGCGATCCCAATTTCGCGTACAACCAAGGTCGTCTGTGCCTGCGTTGCATCAACATGGTTGAGCAGATCTACAACCATGACCGTCTGAAGTGGCCGCTGCTGCTCGACGGCGAGAAGGGCTCCAACAAGTGGAAGCGCGTTACGTGGGATGAGGCTCTCGACTTCATCGAGGAAGCGTTCCAGGATTGCTGCGACATCATTCGCAACGAGTACGGCGGAATCGGGCCTGAGGG
The DNA here is from genome assembly GCA_030524475.1 of Eggerthellaceae bacterium. Taxonomy (GTDB): domain Bacteria; phylum Actinomycetota; class Coriobacteriia; order Coriobacteriales; family Eggerthellaceae; genus CAAEEV01. The sequence continues at coordinate 79,326 of JAUNGO010000004.1, forward strand.
CGTTGTTGCTCTGTCTGGTACCGGTCGTAACGCCATGTGGCAGGGCGCTATGGTGCTGCGCACCGCGTTCGGTTCGCCCAATATGTCGTTCGGCTTCCTGTCTGCCGACTCTTGCTACCAGCCGCGCATGACCGCCAACCTGCTGCAGGAAGGCGACTGCTGGATTCTCGACAACGCTCAGCTGCACCCCGATCGTTACAACAACGAAGAGTGGGTCAAGCCTGAGGTCGTTATCGTGTGGGCAAACCAACCTCTCGCATCGAACCCCGACGGCTTCGTGGGCCACTGGCTCATCGACCTCATGCGCATGGGCACGAAGTTCATCGTTGTTGATCCTGCGCTGACCTGGCTCGCTTCGAAGGCCGATATCTGGCTGCAGATCCGTCCTGGCACCGACTGTGCTTTGGCTCTGGGCTTCCTCAACGTTATCATCAATGAGGACCTCTACGATCATGAGTGGACCGAGACGTGGACTTACGGCTTTGACTCCCTGGTGGAGCGCGTCCAAGAGTACCCGACCGACAAGGTCGCCGAGATTTGCTGGGTGGAAGAGCAGCTCATCATCGACGCGGCTCGTATGTACGCCAAGGCGAAGCCGGCAGGCATCCAGTGGGGTCTTGCAATCGACATGCAGATCGCCGCTATGGAGGCCTCCAACGCCATCGACGACATGGTAGCCATCTGCGGCAACCTTGACGTCCCCGGCGGCAACGTGCTCGTTCGCTACGCCTACAACTCCTCCAAGAAGTACGGCGCCGGCCTCGAGTTCATCTCGCCTGAGATGCTCGACCGCCGCATCGGCACGCAGCAGTCTCCTATCCACAAGGCTGGCTACACGCCGTTCATTCCGCCCGATCTGCTGCTTGAGGCCATGGAGACCGGCGTTCCCTATCGTCCGCAGCTCATCTGGGTCGAGCAGACGAACCCGATCGCCAACATGGCTGGCGACGCTCCGCGCGTTTACAAGGCGTGGAAGAAGGTCAAGTACACGATCGTTGCCGATTACTACCTGACCCCGACGGCCGTTGCGTTCGCCGACTGCGTGCTCCCGATGGCCATGTCCATCGAGCGCAACTCCTATCGTTCTTGGTGGCAGCCGCTGCGCACCATCACCGCCGCTGCTGGTCGCTACTACGAGTGCAAGTCGGACGAAGAGCTCGTCGTTACCATGGGCAAGCGCTTCAACCCCGAGTTCTACGATCAGTTCGAGACGACCGAGGACTTCCTCACCTGGATGATCCAGGACGAGGGCAACGGCGTCGACTACACCTTCAAGGACCTCAAGGAGAAGGTGTACGACTGGTGGGATTGGAACGAGACCTATCGCAAGTACGAGAAGGGCCTGCTCCGCGAGGACGGCAACCCCGGCTTCGTTACCGCGACCGGCCTGTTCGAGATCTACTCGCCGCTGTTCGACGTGTGGGGCTTCGATCCGCTGCCGCACCACATGGAGCCTTACGAGTCTCCGTACCGTACGCCCGAGCTGTACAAAGAGTACCCGCTCATTTACACCTCTGGCCATCGTCACATCGGCCTGTTCCACTCCGAGCATCGCCAGCTGCCGCATATGCGCCAGATCCACCCGACGGCCATCGCCGACATCTCTCCCGAGCTTGCTGAAGAGCTCGACGTCCGCGAAGGCGACTGGGTGTGGTTCGAGAACCCGCGCGGCAAGTGCAAGCAGCAGGCGCACATCGCTCCGGGCCTCATGCCGAACCTCGTGCGTGCACGTCACGGCTGGTGGTTCCCCGAGCAGGAGGCGGCCGAGCCGCATCTGTACGGCGTGTTCGACTGCAATGCGAACAACCTGACCACCATGGGTGTTTACGGCCCGACGCATTACGGCGCTCCGTACAAGAGCACGCTTTGCAAGTGCTACAAAGTTACGCCGGAGAATGATCACAGCGAGACCGAGCTCATCACGACTCAGGCGCTGACCGGCTATCACTTCACACGTTTTGAGGGGGTGTAAGCTAATGCCTACTGCTGAGGAAATGAATCGCGGTTTTGATGCCGTAAGGTTTTGGGCTGATTTCAAAGATCACAACGCCAAGCCGGTAGAGAATGGTCTGCTCATCGACTATGAGTACTGCACCAACTGCCATTCCTGCGAGGTTGCGTGCCAGATGCATCTCAAGCTTGATCCTGAGAACTGGGGTATCAAGGTTCTTGAGTATGGCCCGATTAAGAACGCTAAGGGCGATTGGGAGTGGACCTACATTCCCATGCCGACCGATATGTGTGACGGTTGCGCGGATCGCACGAAGGAAGGCCGTCTTCCCAACTGTGTGCATCACTGCCAGGCTGGCGTGATGTTCTACGGGAGCATGGAAGAACTGGCCAAGAAGGCTGCCGAGAAGCCGAAGATGGTTCTCTTCTCCCTAGACCAGGACTAACACCAGGCTTTCGGAATATCTACAGGACGAGACGAACTCAAGGAGGGTGTCATGTCTCAACAAATGAAGGGCGGGTTCCGTCCGCCTCCGATTGGTAACATCTTGTGGAAGTGCCCCGAGTGCAACACGTTCAACGCTGCCGAGGCTCCTACCTGCAAAAAGTGCGGGGCGGCCAAGGTGATCACTGACGACATCGCCGGCGCTACCTACAAGCCCATCGATGAGTCTGAGCGTCGCAACCAGGACAAGAAGTTCGCTAAATAGTTGACGACGTAGTGAGAGGCCGGGGAAGAGAGTGGTATCGACCCCCGGCCTCTCATGTTTCAACGCAGCCGTAATCGATTTGGGGCGATTGCGTGCGGCGCTGATCCATCAAAAATTATAAAGCACCTATTTGCAGACTCGCTTTCGCCCGTTGACGAGGCGGGGCTTGCGAGTTTGCGAATGGTTCTGCTTTTCCCGTAAGGAGGGGACGGTATGACTACCGAAGCAACGAACAACGGGAAATTTACAATTTCCCAGTTCATTGACTCTATGGGAGTCAGTAAATTTACCATTTCTATTTTCTTTCTTGTTGGCCTCGCTATGTGCTTCGACGGCTACGACTACATGATCATCTCGTACACCAACACGCAGATCATGCAGACGTTCTTCGGGCCTGAGGGCAACGACGCGTTGAAGGGCGCCCTGTCTTCGTACTCGACGATCGGCATCGTGGTGGGCTCGTTCTTCGCGGGTCCGCTGTCCGACAACTTCGGACGCAAGAAGGTGCTTACGATCGGCGTTTTCATGTACGGCTTGCTGACCGTGCCCTGCATCTTCGCGCAGGACTACTACGTGTTTGCGGCGTTCCGCGTTATCGCCGGTCTGTTCCTGGGTGTGTGCACGCCTATCGTTACCACCATGTTCACCGAGTTCACGCCGACCAAGCAGCGCTCGTTCTTCATCACGTTCGGCATGGCGTGGATGATCGTCGGCTGGGTGCTTTCCGCTCTCGTCGGCAATGCGTTCGTTGGCGCTCATATTGCCTTCCTGGAGGAGCATGGCCTGCATGAGGGTTGGCGTATCTGCTACTTCATCGGTGCGTTCCCTGTTATCTTCGCCATCATCTTCGGGTACTTCACGCCTGAGTCGGCCCACTGGGCTTCGGTGCATGGCAAGATGGACATTGCCGTGAAGACGCTCGAGCGCATCCAGAAGCGTGCTGGCAAGGAAGTTCCGTACGAGATCAAGGCCGAGAACATCATTATCCCGCCCGTGGCTGGCAAGGCAAACCCGATCGAGGTTTGGAAGGGCAAGTACCTCAAGACCACCATCGCTTTGGTTGTCATTTACTTCGCCGGCAACTTCTCGATCTACGGCGTTAACGCTTGGCTGCCCTCGCTGATGCTTGAGGCCACCGGCGGCGCGGTGACCGCTTCCTACATGCTGGCCATGGCGCAGAACGCGGCTTCCGTTATCGCGAACTGCACCACGGGCTTCGTGTCCGAGGCTATGGGCCGCAAGCGCAACCTCACCTTCGGTTATGCGCTGTCGGTTGTGGCTTGCTTGATCGTTTCCCAGGTGGTTACTCTGCCTGCCGAGACGAGCTTCTGGCCGTACCTGATCGCGTTCGTGTTCATGGGCTTCGCGCTGAACTACGCCATTACGGCTGCTCAGCCCATGATGTCCGAGTCTTACCCGACCGAGTTCCGCAACTCCGGCGTTGCCACCATCGTGGCTTTGGGTAAGTCGGCCGGTATCTTCTCGCCCATCATCCTTGGTGGTCTGAAGGCTGCTGGCTGGGCATTCTCGCCGTTGATCGCTCTGTTGGCAGTGCCGATGGCATTCGGCTTCGCCGCGTGCTTCCTGCTGCCGAAGGGCGCAAAGGGCATGAACATCGACGACATCGCCGAGGACGCTGCTGCCAACTAAGCAGCACAAAGACAGCTTAAGAAGGCTGTGATTCATGCTAGGCGCGGGGTTCTCGGGTTTTCCGAGGACTCCGCGCTGATCGTTTTTCTGCTTTTGCTTGCTGCAAAGTAAATGCGGGGTTGAAAGGCCGCGCGATTTACCTTGCCGCAGACAAAGGTCGGCCGAAGATCGGTTCACGGGCTTCGGCGCACGATGGGCATGCAACAGGCACGCAATAGGCGCGCAAGGGGCATGCGGCACAGGAAAGCAACAGGAGAAGGGGATGCTCATGTTTGGAAAGAAAAAGGCCGCGCCGATCGGTCCTGTCGACGAAAAGAACAAGGTGGAGATCATCTGCCCGTTCTGCGGCAACGTGTCGACGTCGAAGGAATTCTGCACGCGCTGCCACACGCTTTTCAACAAGACGGTGCTCAAGGCGGCTTTCACGCCGGAGAACGACCCGCGCTCCGACTACGTTGGCCCGTTTAGCACGAAGACGGCCAAGCGCCTGCTGTACGTGGGCATCGTGGTGTTGCTCGTGCTGTTCTTCGTGTTCACCGAGATGACGGGTGAAGGCATTACTAGCTGGGGAAAATAGGGCTCGCAAGGCATGTAAAGTTCGCAAGGCATGTAGAGCTCGTAAGACGCACGAAGCGCGGCCTTCCGATGACGTGTCGGAGGGCCGCGCTTCTTTTTACGGCTCAATAGGGTTTTCTGCCTTTCGGCCAACGCGCCAGAGGAAGCATCTACTCCTCGGCTATCGCAGCCTTGTAATTCTTGATGTCCTCGTCGGTGACGCCGTATTTGTTGCGCAGCCCGTTGATGGTGTTGCTGCACTTCGTGGCCTCGATGCTCGCCGTTCCGCCGACGACGGCAAGCGCAATGGTGATGGCCATCATGACGCCGCCGGTTATGATGCTGTTGTCGGGTATGATCCCCATCGACTCAAGAAGCATACGCCCCATGACCGCCGCGAGAATGGCCGCCAGTGCAATGGCGCACCGCTCGAATTGGCTGCGTCGTTTCGCTTTGAGTTGCAGGATTTCGCCGATAACGATGTTTTTGCGGGTGTTGCGCACTGCCATGGGAGCCCTCCGCTTCCTCGTTGGTCTGAAAATGAAAAGCCGCCTTAAGCGTCGTTTCCCGAAAGGGACGTTGCAAAGACGGCTTTTCGTGGGCCGCTGCTGCACAATGGGGGGATGATATCAGCGGCGGCCCGTATGCATTCACATGCTGGCGCTAGGCTTCAACATGCTGTTGCTTGCGTTGCTCGAGCATCTTGAGATCCTTGTTCCACTTCTTGGAGAAGGGAAGCACGTCGAGCACGGCCAAAACCGCCAGAACGCCCATGACCATAAACACGGCCAGGCGGTTGTCGGCGCCGCCCACGGCGGCCTGCACGATGATGTTGAGGATCGAGCCGAACACGATGGCGAAGTTGGCCAGCGAGAGGTTCAGCGGGTAGTTCTTGGAACCGAAGCGCTGGCGGGCAAACGCGGAAGCAACCACCGGCACACCGCCGTAGCAGAAGCCGCAGCAGAACGCGCCCACGATGTAGAGCGCCGAAACGCCCGTGACGAACGCGCCGATGATGCAGGCGCATGCGGCGATGGCGATGATGCCGTCGACGAGCATGGTTACCTTCACGTTGGTTTTGTCGTAGATCATGCCGATAACCACGCGAGCCAAGCCGTTGCACGTGGAGACGAGCCCCACCAACAGCGTGGCGAACGCGGCGTCGAGGCCCACAAGCTGCGCGTCGGAAGCGCAGTTGCCGATGGTGGCAAGGCCAATGGCGATAACGATAATGGCCCAGATCCAATACACGTAGAACGTCGACGTCTTGAGCGCCGCGTCCTCGTCGCCGGGATCGTAGGCGGAGCCGGTGGCCTTCTCGGGCGCCATCAGCTCAACGATGTTAGCCGGCGGACGCACCAAAACGAATGCAAGCGCAATGACCACAACGGCCGTCAGCACGCCGATGGCGATGAACACCGTGGAAAGGCCCAGCGACGGCACGAGGTTGACCGACAGGGTTCCCAGAATGAGCGAACCCAGGCCAAAGCCCATCATCAACACGCCGGAGGAGAAGCCCACCTTGTCGGGGAACCACACGTTGGTGGTGGCGATAACCGAGTTGTAGCCGATGCCCACGCCCAGGCCGCCCAGCACGCCGTAGAACACGTACACCATGGCGATGTTGCCGTTGCCCAGCGCGCCGCACCCTGCGAAGCCGACGAAGAACATGACGCCGGCGATGATGAGCGTGCTGCGAACGCCGATGCGTTTCTCAATTTGAGAACCGATGACGGCGCCGACGCAGAAGGTGATCATCATGATGTTGAACGTCAGGCCGACGGCGCTTTTCTCGAGGCCGAACGCTTGGCACATAGGCGCCGCGAACATCGAGAATGCGTAAATGAGGCCAAGGAACAACAGGCTTATGGCGGAAAGCGCCAAGAACATCGCACGTTTTTTCTTAATTTGACTTACTTCCATGGGGAAATGAACCCTCCTTCTCATATGAGCTATCCCTGTGCATCGATTGTATCGATGCACGGTGCGCCGCCGTATAGCTGTGCGTATGATTTAGGGGCGTTTGGTACTCGTAACGGTAGAGTGAACTGGGGAAACGCAATAAGCGAGAGGAAGCTTACGCAGAAGGCAGGCACCCTCTTGCGTGACGGCTTTCCCGTAACAAACAGTCCAACTCCCTAAACAAAAACAGTCCAACTTCCT
>JAUNGO010000041.1:0-1007 GCA_030524475.1 Eggerthellaceae bacterium
ACCCGCCGAACCTGTCGCTGCCGAGCCGCAGCCGCAACCCACTACGCCTGTCGCTGCCGAGCCGCAGCAACCGCAACCCGCCGAGCCGCAGCCGCAAGCGCAGCCCGCAACCGACACCCCCGCGCAAGCGGCGCAGCCGTCGAACGATCCCAAGGAAGAGTAGCCCTTCCGCGGCTCACCCCTTCTGCAGCACAGAAAAAGCGAGGCCGGGCGCAACAAGCACCCGACCTCGTTTTTCTTGTCTGCAGCTTTTACGACAGCGACAGCAGCGACTTGTTCGCGCGGCTTACTCGCCCGCGAGCGGCGAAGGCGTGCTGTAGGTGCGCGCGCCGTACTCCTGGTTGAGCTCGTAGAGCGAACGCGCGTCGTTGCCGAACAGCTTCATCTTGTCGATCATGTCGCGCGCGGTGTCTTCCTCCTCGAGCTGCTCGTCGATGAACCAGCCGAGGAACTTCTGCGTGCGGTAGTCGTTCGCCTCGACCGCCGCCGCGTAAATGCCGTCGATCAGCGACGTCACGTACTTCTCGTGCTCAAGACCGGCCTCAAGCGGCTCGAGGTGGTTCTTGAACGTCTTGTCGGGCTGGTCGATGGCGAGCAGCTTCACCTTCTGGTCGTTCTCCAGCAGGTACTTGCGGAAGATCAGCGCATGGTCGCGCTCCTCCTGCGCCTGGATCATGTACCAGTTGGCGTAGCCGTCAAGGCCTTCGTCCTCGTAGTAGTCGGCGAAGGAGAGGTACAGATACGCCGAGTACAACTCCTTGTTGATCTGATCGTTGATGAGCTCGTAAACGCGCTTGTCCATGATTGCGCCCCTTTCAGCGTTTTCGCCTGCCACCAGCAGTTTTACCGGCGCTCAGGCATGTTCCCTTATTCGTCGGGCTATCATACCGCGCATGCGTTTCTTGTCCATAAACTTTCCTCATCGTCGCAAAACAATCACGTATGAGGGGCAAAACGCGCCGCGCTCACCCGGTAGCCCCCTCCCCACAGCTCCCCCGCAACTCCTT
>JAUNGO010000041.1:1017-24153 GCA_030524475.1 Eggerthellaceae bacterium
GCACGCACCTTCACCCTTTTGTATAACTTTTTTCACACGTGTGGAGTTTTGCGGGTCGTTCGCGCAAGAAGCGGCACGAGATAGTTTAGCTACTAAAATAGCGAGCGAACATACGCGCGATGCGGGAGACACCGCATACGAAAGGCTCGAACCATGCTCCAGTTGCAGCACATCCACAAGGAATACACCACCGGAGACTTCACGCAGGTTGCGCTTGACGACGTGTCGCTGTCGTTCCGCGACAACGAGTTCGTGGCAATACTGGGACCCTCGGGCTCGGGCAAGACCACCATGCTCAACATCATCGGCGGGCTCGACCACTACGACTCCGGCGACCTTATCATCGACGGCATCTCCACCAAGCAGTACAAAGACCGCGACTGGGACACCTTCCGCAACAACCGCATCGGGTTCGTGTTCCAAAGCTACAACCTCATTCCGCACCAAACCATCTTGGCAAACGTAGAGCTGGCGCTCACGCTTTCGGGCGTCTCGCGCGACGAGCGGCACGAGCGGGCCAAGCGTGCGCTTGAGGAAGTGGGGCTCGGCGAGCACATCAACAAGAAGCCGAGTCAACTTTCCGGCGGGCAGATGCAGCGCGTGGCCATTGCGCGCGCCCTCATCAACGACCCGGAAATCCTGCTGGCCGACGAGCCCACGGGCGCGCTCGACAGCAAAACCAGCGTGCAGGTGATGGACCTGCTCACCGAAATCGCGCGCGACCGCCTGGTCATCATGGTCACGCACAACCCCGAGCTGGCCGAGCAGTACGCCACGCGCATCGTGAACCTGGCCGACGGCGCCATCACGAGCGACACCGACCCGTTCAACCCCACGCCGGAGGAAATGCGGCTTTCCACCAAAGAGGTGCGCCGCACGTCCATGAGCTTTCTCACGGCGCTGTCGCTTTCGTTCAACAACCTGATGACGAAGAAGGGCCGCACGCTGATGACGGCGTTCGCGGGCTCCATCGGCATCATCGGCATCGCCGCCATCCTGGCGCTTGCCAACGGCGTGAACGCCTACATCAAGTCGGTTGAGGAGGACACGCTGTCGGTGTACCCGCTGCAAATTATGTCCACCGGCTTCGACATGACGTCGATGATGGTGTCGAGCATGGGCGGCGGCGATGACGGCTCGGGCGCGGGCGACTCGAGCGAAGGCGAAGGCGCGGAGGGCAACGCGGAAGGTGACGCCGACGCGTCCGACCAGATCGGCGAGTCCCCCATGATCTCGCGTATGCTCTCGAGCATCGCCAGCAACGATTTGGCCTCGCTCAAGGAATACTTCGACAGCGGCGAGAGCGACATCGACCAATACACGAACTCCATCGAGTACACCTACAACGTGACCCCGCAGATCTTCGACGCCGACACCACCGACGGCGTGCGGCAAATCAATCCCGACACGTCGTTCTCGTCCATCGGCATGGGGTCGGGCAGCTACACCAACAGCCTCATGTCCATGTCGATGTCGACCGACGTGTTCGACGAGATGGTGAGCAACACCGCCATCGTGGAGGATCAATACGACGTTGTGGCGGGGCACTGGCCCGAAAACTACAACGAGTGCGTGCTGGTGCTCACGGGCAACGGCAACATCAGCGACTTCATGTCCTACGTGCTGGGCCTGCGCGACCCCGACGAGCTGCAAGACATGGTCAAGCAGTTCCTGAACGAGGAAGAGGTCGAGGTGTCGCTCGACAGCATCGACATAACCTACGACGACATCTTGAACAAGCGCTTCAAGCTGGTGAACGCCGCCGACTTCTACCAGTACGACGACGACTACAGCATTTGGGTGGACAAGTCGGACGACACCGCCTACATGACCGACCTGGTGAACAACGGCGAAGAGCTGCGCATTTCCGGCATCGTGCAGGCGAAACCCGAAGCCACCGCCACGGCGCTTTCGATGGGCATCTACTACACGCCCGAGCTGACGCAGCACCTCATCGAGCAGGCGGCCGACACGCAAATCGTGCAGGATCAGCTGGCGAACCCCGACGTCAACGTGTTCAACGGCAAGACGTTCGCGGAAGAGGAGGCCGAGGACGAGAGCGGCTCCGACTTCTCGATGGACTCGATGTTCACCATCGACGAGGGGGCTTTGCAAGCCGCGTTCCAGTTCGACGAGAGCGCGCTTTCCGCCGGCATGGGCAGCATGAACCTCGACTTGTCGGGCATGCAGCTTGATATGTCGTCGCTGCCCGCGTTCGACGCGTCGTCGATACAGATCGACCCCTCGCAGATCGACTTGAGCGGCGTGAAGATCGACTTCTCCGACTTGACGTTCGAGGGCGCGCAGCCCAGCGTCGACACGAGCAAGCTGTCAGGCGCTATGCAAGAGGTGATGCAAGGGTTCCTCATCTGGTATTCGCAGCTCGGCAGCGGATACGACGACATCAACGAAGCCGCCCAAGCCTACTTCGCGCAGGATGACGTGCAGGCCAAGCTTGCCGCGGCCATCGGCGGCGCCATCGACACCGACAAGATGCAGGAAGAGCTGGCGAAGCAGCTTCAAACCCAGCTCACCGGGAAAATCCAGCAGGAACTGGTGCCCCAAATTGCCCAAGCGCTCGGCGCCGCCATGCAGCAGCAGGTGGCCGTCGCCATGCAGCAGTATATGCAAACGGCCATGACCGCCGCCATGACGCAGATGGGCGCCGCCATGCAGCAGCAGGTCGGCGCGGCAATGGAGCAGTCGATGGCGCAGCTCACGACCAACATGGCCAACGCCATGCACGTCGATACCAACGCCTTCGCCAACGCCTTCCAGTTCAACCTCGACGAGGACGAGCTGACCGAGGTCATCATGTCGATGATGACCTCCGAAGAGCACTCCTTCGACAACAACCTGGCGAAGCTGGGGTACGCGAACCTCGACAAGCCGAGCGGCATCGACATTTACCCTAAGGACTTCGAGGGCAAGCAGGAGATCATCAGCATCCTCGACGCCTACAACGACCGCATGAACAGCGAGGGCGACGAGGACAAGGCGATCACCTACACCGACATCGTGGGCACGCTGATGGACTCGGTAACCACCATCATCGACATGATCAGCTACGTGTTGATTGCGTTCGTGGCCATATCGCTCGTGGTGAGCTCCATCATGATCGGCGTGATTACCTACATCAGCGTGCTTGAGCGCAAAAAGGAGATCGGCATTCTGCGCGCCATCGGCGCTAGCAAGGGCGACATCTCGCGCGTGTTCAACGCCGAGACGATCATCGAGGGCCTGGTGGCGGGCGTGCTCGGCGTGGGCATCACCGCGCTTGCGTGCATCCCCGCCAGCGCCATCATCTACGCGCTGTTCGACGTGCCGAATGTGGCGCAGCTGCCGTGGCAGGCGGGCGTGGTGCTGATTCTCATCAGCGTGTTCCTCACGTTTATCGCGGGGCTTTTGCCCAGCCGCTCCGCCAGCAAGAAAGACCCGGTGGAGGCGCTGCGCAGCGAGTAAAAGACGGGGCGGGGCGTTGGGCAGGGCGTTGCGCCGCTCAACGCCCTGCCCCGCTGCGGGCGCGAATGCCCCCGGCGGCGCGGGCACGTCCGCTCCCGAACGCGTCCGCTCCTTCCTACAACATTTTCGTTACGCCGCTCATTTGTTCCCGTCGGCTTCTTGCAAAAGAGTAGAATGATCTGACGCGCGTTTTTTGCGCCCTTACGGGGAGAAAAGGCGTGCTTGATGTTGCTGGGAAAACACGTCACCGAGGATGCGCATGGCTTCGAAATCGCGCTACATACCTGCTCTCGACGGGCTTCGCGCGCTCGCGGTTGTTGCCGTGCTCATCTACCACATGAACGCCTCGTGGCTGCCGGGCGGCTTGCTCGGCGTGACCATGTTCTTCGTGCTGTCGGGCTACCTCATCACGGGGCTGCTCATCAAGGAATGGGGCGAGACGCGCACCATCAACCTGCCGCAATTCTGGCTGCGTCGCGTGCGACGGCTGTTCCCCGCCGTGGCGTTTCTGCTGCTTGTCATCGCGGCGCTTACCGCGTTCATCGCGCCCGACGTCCTCACCAAACTGCGGCGCGACCTGGCACCCGCGCTGCTGTTCGTCACGAACTGGTGGTACATTTTCCAAGACGTGAGCTACTTCGAGGCGATGGGCGCGCCCTCGCCCGTCACGCATTTTTGGTCGCTCGCCATCGAGGAGCAGTTCTACCTTATTTGGCCGCCGCTTTTGCTGCTGCTGTTCCGCAAGCGCGTGAAGCGGCCGAACATCCAGCGCGGGCTTCTGGCGGCGGCTGCCGTGTCGGCGGTGCTGATGGCGGTCCTGTACGACCCCGCCGGCGACCCCTCGCGCGCCTACTACGGCACCGACACGCGCGCGTTTTCGCTGATCGTCGGCTCGTGGATGGCGTTTGTGTTCCCGTCGGCGCGCATAATGGGACGCGGGCGGCGCGGGCTTTCCGAGCAACAGCGCCGCCTTGTCGGCTGGCTGGGCTTTGCGGCGTTGGCGGGCATCCTCTTGATGATGTGGTTCGTGAACGGCTACTCGCCCTTCCTCTACTACGGCGGCACGCTGCTGCTTTCGCTGCTCACCGGCGTGCTCATGCTGTCGGTCATCGACCCGCGCAACCCGCTGGCGCGCTTCTTCTCGCTTAAACCCATCGTGTGGACGGGCAAGCTGTCCTACAGCATTTACCTGTGGCATTACCCGATTCTGCTGCTGATGAACCCGCGCAACTTCACGGGCGACGTGGCGTGGTATATGTACGTGCTGCAGGTTGTCGTGATTTTTGCGGCATCCGCCGTGTCGTATTACCTGGTAGAGACGCCTATTCGCCGCGGGCTCATCGGCAACGTGGTGAAGGAGATACGCTCGGGCGGGCTCACCGTTGCGGAAGCGGCGCGCCTCTACGTCGTGCCGCTGGCGGTGGGAGGCGTGCTGGTTGTGGTTGCGGCGTTCGGGCTGATCACCACGCCGGCAACGGAAACGCAAACGAACACGGGGCTGACCGAGGCCGCGCAAGGGCCGGCGGCAAGCGAAGACGCGGGCGAAAGCGATGGCGCAGAGGACGCCGAAAATGCCGAGGACGCGACGCCGCCCGCCGAGACGCTGGCCGACACCCCGGGCGAAACCCCTGCCGAGAAGGCCGTCAACACCAATTTCCTGCTCATCGGCGACTCGGTTACCGTCGCGCTTTCCGACAACGGCGGCTACGGGTACTTCGGCGGCGCGTTCCCGCGCGCCACGCTCGACGCGGCCATCAACCGACAGTTAAGCGCGGCGAAGGACATCTACCTCGCGCACGTCGACGCGGGGTGGAACGGGCCCGTGGTCATTTTCGAGGTAGGCACCAACGGCGTCGCCACCGCCGACCAGGTGAACGAGCTGCTCGACACCGTGCCCGCCGACAAGCACGTGTTCTTGGTAAACGTGCGCACGCCCGCGCCGCTGCAGGACATCAACAACGACCTGTTTACCCAGGCGGCGGCCGAGCGCGACAACGTGTCGGTCATCGATTGGTACTCCACGAGCGCCAACCACGACGAGTATTTCGACGGCGACGGCACCCACCTCACTGGCCAAGCCGGCTGCGAAGCCTACGTGGCCATGCTCACCGGCGCGTTGCAAGGGCTGTACGAGGAGTAGCGCTCGGCGCGCAACCCCTTCGAGCACCGCACCAAGCACAAAGGCCCCCGGAATGTTTCACGTGAAACATTCCGGGGGCCCTATGCGAAACGGATGCGGCGCATCAGCACGCATTTGCGTCTTCGTCGCTTTCGGCGCTTTCTGCTCTTTCGGCGCTCGCCCCTTCCGTTTTCTGCGATGCCGCCTTCGATTATTCCCCGAAGTTGAACATCGCGGTGGTGAGGTAGCGCTCGCCCGTGTCGGGCAGAATGGCGACTATGGTTTTGCCGGCGTTCTCGGGGCGCTGCGCCAGCTTGGTGGCCGCAGCCACCGCCGCGCCCGACGATATGCCCACCAGCAACCCGTCCTTGGCCGCCAGCTCGCGACCCGCCGCGAACGCCTCTTCGTCCGCGATGGGCAGAACCTCGTCGTACACGTCGGTGTCAAGCGTGTCGGGCACGAAGCCCGCGCCGATGCCCTGAATCTTGTGCGTTCCCGCGTGGCCCTCGGACAGCACCGGAGAACCCGCAGGCTCCACCGCCACCACCTTCACGGCGGGGTTTTGCTCCTTCAAATACGCGCCCGCGCCCGACACCGTGCCGCCCGTGCCGACGCCCGCCACGAAAATGTCGACCTTGCCCTCGGTGGCTTCCCAGATCTCGGGACCCGTGGTTGCCTTGTGGATAGCGGGGTTTGCGGGGTTCGTGAACTGCGAGGGAATGAACGAGTTGGGAATCTCGGCCGCCAGCTCGTCCGCGCGCGCGATGGCGCCCGGCATGCCCTTCGCACCCTCGGTGAGCACCAGCTCGGCGCCGTACGCCTTCATGAGGTTGCGGCGCTCGACCGACATCGTCTCAGGCATGGTGATGATGAGGCGCAGGCCGCGCGCCGCCGCCAGCGCCGCAAGTCCGATGCCGGTGTTGCCCGACGTCGGCTCGATGAGCACGGTGTCTTGGTCGATGAGGCCCTTCGCCTCGGCATCGTCGAGCATAGCCTTCGCGATGCGGTCCTTGATAGATCCCGCCGGGTTGAAGAACTCGACCTTGCCCAGAATGGTGGCGTTCAGCTGATGGTTCTTCTCGTAGTTCGTCAACTCGACGAGCGGTGTGTTCCCGATGAGCTCGGAAACGTTGCGGTGCACGGTCATGGCGACCCCTCTCCTGTGTGCAGGTGCGTGCGAGCATCCTGCCTTCTCTGCTTTACGGGTATAAAGTCTACTAATTTGCTAGGCTTTGTCAAGCACTCATTTTATTTTACTGCGTTATTTTATTGCGGAAAGCACCTGAGCGAGCGTTTCGACCACGCGCGCCACTTCCTCCTCCTCAATTCCCGTGAAGTTCATCACGAACGTCGGCGATCTACTTTCATCCCCATATGAGGAATATTCATCATGCAAGAGCAAGTTCGAGGATGCGTACGAAGGCAAACCCGCAGGCGAGTTGTCGGGCGAGTTCGAAAGCGAGCCCACGGGTGAATTTGCGAGCGAATCTGAAGACAAACCCGCAGGCGAGCGTGCGGGCAAATCTGTGGGCGAATGGTCGGGAGAATCGAGCCAATAGTCAGACAGCGGCGCGAGGGCTATTCCCCGCTCGCGTGCGCGCTCGGCAATCACGCGCTCCGCGCGCCTGACGTGCTCCACCCGCCCCGCACGCTCCACGCGTTCCGTCTGCGCCGCGCGTTCCCGCCTCTCGCTTTCTCTGCAATTTGCATACTCATCACGACTTGTGGGATCGGCGCAACGCGCGCGCTCCATGCGCTCCGCCCGCCCCGCACGCTCTATATAGTTCGTGCGGCGCGCGCATTCTTCCGGCGTGTTTTCCCCGAGGTCAACTTCCATGAGGAAATGTAGCCCCGCGCCCACATGAACAAAGCGCAACATATCCCCCACGCTGCTCGCCCGCAAGCCGCTGATCAGCGCATCCTGCACGCGACGGTGACGGTTGCGCAAGCGATTCACGTGCCGCTCGTACTCGCCCGACTCGATAAAACGCGCGAGAGCCAGCTGATCGATAGCGCCCACCGTGCACGAGTAAAACCCCAGCTGCTCGTGAAAACGCCGCGCAAGGTGGTCGGGCAGCACCATGTAGCCGATGCGGAAAGCGGGCCCGAGGCTTTTCGTGAACGTGTTGGTGTAGATGACGCATTCCGCCTCGTCGATGCTTTGCAGCGAGGGAATCGGCCGACCCGCCATGCGGAACTCGCAGTCGTAGTCGTCCTCGATGATGTAGCGTCGCTCATCGACGTTGGCGTCCGCGTGCGAGACAGCGCGCGCACCGGTGCCCGCAACGGTGCGCGCACCCGCAATAGCAGGCGCGTCAGCGCCCGCGAGCGCGCCCCCGCCCACGCGCGCGCTCGTGTCTGCGTTTGTATCGCCAGCGCGCGTCTCTTCCGCGGAAAATGTTTCACGTGAAACATTCGTTTCATCTTCTTGCGCCTGCATTGCCCATTGGAGCAGCTCGTGACGACGGCTCGCCGAAGTTACCAGCCCCGTTGGGAACTGATGCGACGGCATACAGTGCACCACACTCGCGCCGCTTGCGGCCAACGCATCGACGTTTACGCCTCCGTCATCGAGCGGAATGCAATCCAAGCGCACGTCATTGCTGCGGTAAATGTGCGCAAGGCGCGGATAACCAGGGTTTTCGACCGCATACGCCCGACTGCGCCCAAGCAGTTGAATGATAAGCGCGTAGAGTGACTGGGCGCCCGCGCCCACAACAATTTGCTGCGGGCTCACCTCCATGCCGCGAAAGCCGCGCAGATAGTCGGCCAACGCGCGCCTCAGCTGCGGTGCGCCTGCGGGGTCGGACGCCTCAAGCAACGATCGCTCGCTTTCCGCGCTCAAAGCCTCGCGCACCGTGCGCGCCCACGTCTTGTACGGAAAGAGCCCCCGAGCCGCCGTCGCTCCCGTGAAGTCGGCCCAAGGCGTAGGCATAGGCGCAGAGTCTGCGGACACGGAAAGCGGCGAAAACCCCGAAGATGCCAAAGGCTCCGAAAGCCCCAAAGCCTCTGAAAGCCCCTCAGAATGTTTCACGTGAAACATTTGTTTCCCATTATTGCCGCCCTCACGCGACGAAAGCAGCGCTTCTTCAGCGCCCAAAGCGCACGACAGCCCGTTAGACGCTCGCCCTTCGGCAACCCTCCCTTCGGCGGCGTATCCCCCAGCCGCTCGCTCTTTAGCGGCTCGCTCTTCGTCCAAATGTTTCACGTGAAACATTTGTTCCGCTGTGCGTTTTGGCGATAACGCCTTCGGGGAACCCGTAAAGGACGCAAAAAAGCCCTTGCGCGGCACCGAGTTCACGTAGCCCTCGGCAACCAGCTGCGCGTAAGCGCCCTCAACGGTGATCACGCTGATGCCGAGGTGCTTCGCCAGCGCCCGCTTGGAGGGCAACCGTTCGCCCAACGCAATGCGCCCCGCTTCGATGTCGTCTCGAATGCACATATACAGGTGCTCGTAAAGGCTCGCGTTACCCCTGTTCTGCATATCGTATGTCAACATCGTGCGCCTCGCCCCCTCGTCCGCATGCCGTACGTCAACATCATGCACTCCGTCCCCTTTTCCGCATGCCGCGCGTCAACATTACGCGCATCGTATGCCTCGTCTCCTTTTCCGCGTGTCATACGTCAACATCGTGCACCCCGTTTTCTTCTCGACACCTTCCTCAGCCCACGCTTCGCGTCCATCTGACCTTATTACTTTTTCACCAATTGGCTATATTACTATACTCATGTCTGATCTATCATCTGCCCATTCTATTTACCGAGAGAAAGAAGGGCCCATGTCCGACGCAACCGCAACCCAAACCCCCGAGGAGCGCTACGCCCTCAACAAGCAGCTCGCCCAAATGCTCAAAGGCGGCGTGATCATGGACGTCACCACGCCCGAGCAGGCGCACATCGCCGAGGCCGCGGGCGCGTGCGCGGTCATGGCGCTCGAGCGCATCCCCGCCGACATTCGCGCGGCGGGCGGCGTGTCGCGCATGAGCGACCCGAAGATGATCAAGGGCATCCAGGCCGCCGTGAGCATCCCCGTGATGGCGAAATGCCGCATCGGCCACTTCGCCGAGGCGCAAATCCTGCAGGCCATCCAGATCGACTACATCGACGAGTCGGAGGTGCTCTCCCCCGCCGACGACACCTACCACATCGACAAAACCCAGTTCAGCGTGCCGTTCGTGTGCGGCGCGCGCAACCTCGGCGAGGCGCTGCGCCGCATTGAGGAGGGCGCGAGCATGATTCGCACAAAGGGCGAACCCGGCACGGGCGACGTGGTGCAGGCCGTGCGTCATATGCGCATGATGAACGCCGAGATTCGCCGCGTGCAGAACATGCGCGACGACGAGCTTTTCGAGGCCGCCAAGCAGCTGCAAGTGCCGTATCGCCTGGTGAAATACGTACACGAGAACGGCAAGCTCCCCGTGGTGAACTTCGCCGCCGGCGGCGTGGCCACCCCCGCCGACGCGGCGCTCATGATGCAGCTGGGCGCCGAGGGCGTGTTCGTGGGCTCGGGCATCTTCAAGTCGGGCGACCCCGCCAAGCGCGCTGCCGCCATCGTGAAGGCCGTCACCAACTACAACGACCCCGAGATGCTAGCAGCGCTATCCGAAGACCTCGGCGAGGCCATGGTGGGGATTAATGAGAGCGAAATCAAGTTGATTATGGAAGAGCGCGGACAGTAAATCTTTGCCGATGGGCGGCGGGTGGGGAAGGGACCGAGCCCGGAGGGATTGCGCTCAGAAGCGCGCTCGCTGACGTTACGAACGAACAGCACCTTTACGCCAAAGAAACCATCCGCCGCACCTGCTTGATTTGCTCTCTTGGGAGGAGAGGGAGTCCATCCCTGAGCTTGCTTTCCCTTGTTGCCTTTTCTGAGCTGCGTGCATTCGCGGCACACTTACTTGCTGATTTTACAAGCGAACAGGAAGTCGTTTTTATGTCGAAGAAACCAACTATTGCTGTATCTGCTGTTCAAGGGGCGTTTATTGAGCATGAGAAGCGGCTTGCCTCGCTTGGGTGCGAGGTGTTTGAGTTGCGCCAGGCGACTGACCTTGAGCGGCCTTTCGACGCGCTGGTGCTTCCTGGCGGCGAGTCGACCGTGCAGGCGAAGCTGCTGCGCGAGCTGAATATGTTCGGCACGATGCGCGCGCGCATCGTGGAAGGTATGCCCGTGCTGGGCACGTGTGCGGGGCTTATTCTGCTGGCCGAGCGCATCGAGGACGGCGACGGCGACCTGGCGGGGCTTGACCCCGAGATAGCGGCGGTGCGCACGCGCGTGACCGGGTTCGGCACGCTGCCCGTCACCGTGCGACGCAACGGCTACGGTCGCCAGCTCGGCAGTTTCCACGCCCACGCGCCGTTTACGGCGGAGGGCGCAGCACCACGCAGGGCACACGACGAAGCGGCAACGCAGCTGCCATGCCATTTGGAACGTCCCAATTTCGCAGAACCGCGCGAAGCGACCGCAGCGTTCGCTATCGGGATGGAACCCAACGCCAAAGCCGCCCCCACCGTTCCCATGACGTTCATTCGCGCGCCGTTCATCACCGAGGTGCGCGCCGACGCCGGGGCAAAGGCGCTCGCCGAAGTGGACGGGCGCATCGTGGCGGCGCAAGCCGGCAACCAAATCGGCGTGGCCTTCCACCCCGAGCTCGACGAGGACAACACCGTCTACCAGGCATTCCTCGCGCTGATCTAGCGGGGGGCGCAACGCTTCTCGGGAACGCGGCGAACACAGGGACGAAGCCCTGTTCACCCCCCCCCTTGTCACGCCCCGCCCCGCGCTCGTCAGCCCCACATACCTCTTACTTGAAACGGCAAGCGGCAATGGCGGCTGCAGCTATCAAGCCAAGGACACCGATAACGATGCCGCAGAACATCCAATTCGTCATATCGGGCCCAAGCAGCATGGGCGTCACCAGCGAGCCAAGGAATTCGCCGAGCGCCTGCACCGTCATGAGCACGCCCATAGCCGCAGGCATCAGCTCGGCGCGACCCGCAATTTGCGGGAGGCTTGTGAGGCACGCCACGGGAATACCGTAACCGATCAACCCCATCAGCGCCGCGCCCACCCACAGGAGCGGCCCCGACTGCGTGAGCATGAGAAACGTTGCAGGCGCCGCCACGGCAATTGCCACCACATAGAACCCTTTGGTGCGGCCTGTTTTGTCGATGAGCTTGCCGAGCACCAGCGCCGACACGATCGCCAAAAGCCCTGGAAGCGAGCTCGCGAACCCCGAAAGCGACGCGTTCATGCCCTGACTTTGCAAAAACGTGGGCGTATAGCTGAGAACCGCGAGGATCTCGATGTTGAATACCAGATAGGCAAAGAAGTACAGCAGCGCATTGGGGCTTGCCAGCGCCACGTAATCGCGCCAAGTCACGCGCGCAGCCGCCTCAACTTTAGTCGCAGCTTCGCCTTCGACCGTAGTTCCATCCGCGCCCGCGCCCCCGGCCACGCTCGCTTCAGCGAGGCCGCCCTCCATGCGAGCCGATTCACGCGCCGACGGCACTTTCACGAACGCCGCGAGCGCCAACGCCGCAGCAACCACCACAAACGCATACGCCAGCCACGTACCCGTAAACCCCAACCGCTCGAACACAAGCGGCGTCGCCGTCGAGCCGATCACCGACCCGAGACAAATCCACAGTGACCATATCCCGTTTGCCGTGCCGCGATGTTCGGGCGCCACGTAGCGCTCAACCGCCAACGGACCTGCCACCGTCACAAAAACGAATGCCACACCCTCAATCGCGCGCGAGAAGATCATCATCCATGCCGAGGTCGCAAACGCCCCCACAACGCTACCCGCAGCGATGACCGCGCAGCCAAGTAGCAACACGCATTTCGGCCCCAACCGCTTCGCCAGAGAACCCGTCGGCAACGACAAAAAGATGCCCATCGCCGTGAAGATCGACATGAGCCATGCGCCCGTCGAGGACGACATACCGTACGCACCCATAACGTCGCCCAAGATGCTGGGGACTTTGTACTGCACGATAGTGATCGACACACCAACCGCCAGCAGAATAAGGCTCAACGCCAAGTAGCCGGGCCTCACGTTGTCGTACAGGCTTGCGCTCGCTTCTTTCTTCACGTTTTCCTCGCTCTCTCGACTTTGCCTCTTCGCACGACAGTGCCCGCCTCAATTTTGAAGCGGGCACCGATCGAGGGGGTCTTCCCGTCGCATTCTTCCGCACGCGCCCCAAGGACGCCGCGCAAGGCGCATTCCCCGTTGCGTCTCGGCTCTACGCCTCAGGCGCAGGAGCAGCCGCAGGGTCGAAGCCGCTGATGGCAGCCGCTGCCTTCATGGCCAGCGGGAGCATAATGAGCTCGACCACGTATCCGCTGCCGAGCAGGAACGGATACACCATGATCCATGCGGCGAACGTGCCGTCCCAACCCGTCGTCTGCACGTTGTTGATCCACGTGCAGATGTAGCTGATAGAAGTGATCATCACGAGCGCCAGAATGAACACGCTGATGAAATGCGCGCCGATCTTGTTCTTCACATGCAGCACTGCCGTCAGCTTTTGTCCCCAGGCGAGCGCCGGAATGTGGTCGCCGATAAACTCACCGACGCAGAAACTCGTGACGAACGAAACGGCGAATCCAAGCGGCGTCAAGATGGGCAAGGCCTCGTTGCCCGGAATGTTCTGCACCGTCCACAAAACGTAAATGCTCAAGATGGCGCACATGACAATGTTCATGATGCCGTTTACGACGCGGCCATAGCCGCCAGGCCCCTTCAAAGGATTCATTGCTTCCCCTGCTTTCTCGATCTTTCGATCAGTTGAATTTGCGTTTACCCGCTTTTGCACGGCGCACGGTTTAAACGGAACGGAGCGGTCGTCTCAGCTGCCCCAAAAAGCACCTGCGTACCTCCGCGTTCCTCCGCGCCCCCAGCCGTGCGTTCTACTCCTCGAACTGCCCCACGTCGCCCGAGATGGGATTGCGGCGGTTCGGCTTCGCAAGGATGCCGTACGTGGCAGGCTTGCGGTCCTTCAGCAGATCAGAACCCGCCATCGACGCTAGGCGCGCCTTCATGATCTCGCCGTGGATGTCGACGTCGGCCACAGCCATGCCCTCTTCGAAACCCGTGGTGGCGCAAATCTGCATGGGGTTCGGGCCGATGATGCGGCTGTGCCCCATTTCGAAGGGGCCGCTCACGCACGAGTCCACGAAGAAGCACATATTTTCAAGCGCGCGAGCAAAACTGAACACATTGCCGGCCTTGTAGTCGTTGTCGTCCTCGCTCGGCTCGATGGACGGCCAAGCGGTCGGGCACAGCAGCACTTCGGCGCCCTTGAGCGCCAGTGCGCGCGCCACCTCGGGATAGGCCTTGTCGAAGCAGATCATCAGGCCAACCTTGCCGAAGCGCGTCTCAAACACCGGATAGTCGCCGTCGCCGGGATACATCATGATGCGCTCGGTCAACGGCAGGTGCACCTTGCGATACTTGCCAACATAGCCTTCCGGGCCCACCAGCACCAACGCGTTGTAAATGATGTCGCGCTCCTCGGGGTCTTGCTCGGTCATGCCCCACGCGATGTATATGTCGTGCTTCTTCGCCAACTCAATGAAGTACTGCGTCGAGTCGCCCTCGGGCACCACTTCGGCCACTTCATGCTGGTAAAACGCGTCTTCCGGCTTGAAGATGAACATCGGATTCTCCGGAAGCCCACCCAAGGCAAGCTCTGGGAACAAAATGAAGTCGGCCCCCTGAGCAGCCGCCTTCTCGATGAACGCCGTCATCTTCTGCTTGTTGGCCTCTTTGTCGCGCGCGAGGTCCATCGCCACGCTTGCAAGAACTGCCATGTCACCCTCCCCTTTCATCGTTGCGCGCAGCCCCTTTTGCTACGCTTCTCACGATTGGTTTGATACTAAAATTTGAGCGCACTCAAATTTTATATTTGCACAATACTCCTGCGAAACGTCGTCTGTCAATATAAATCTTGTCTTTGTTTCAAAATTTGAGTTAACTCAGTTTTTAGATTTTTTGGCAAAAATCCCCGTGCATTCACCTTCCCCATAGGGGATAATCAACCACAAAACGCGTGCGGAAAGGAAGAGCGCATGGTTAAGCTGAAGGCGGGCGAAAAGAAGAAGCTTCTGATCACCGACGTGTGCAAAAAGCTGTTCTATCGAAAGGGCTACGCCAACACCACCTACGACGACATTTGCAAGAAAGCCGACATTCCTCCGGGAAGCATCACCTACCACTTCAACGGCAAACGCGACATCGCCGCCGCCATCGACGCAGAATATGAGGCCCAGAACAAAATCTACATCGAGAAAATCTGCGGCGACCGCTACGACAAAACCACGCTCATGGTCATCGAGAACTTCCATATGTGGAAGCGCAACTGTGAAAACGAGAACATCAGGCGATTTCTGCTCGATATTTCCACCGAGCGCCTGCCGTCGTTTTCAGCGCTCAAAACTGTCAAATACTATTACCAATGCGTCATCGACGATCAAGGCATCACAGACATCACCGAGCACGACCTCAACTTGA
Organism: Eggerthellaceae bacterium; assembly: GCA_030524475.1. Lineage (GTDB taxonomy): Bacteria > Actinomycetota > Coriobacteriia > Coriobacteriales > Eggerthellaceae > CAAEEV01. The sequence goes on from JAUNGO010000041.1 coordinate 16,114, forward strand.
TCGTCCCTGTTCAGTTGGGTATGTCGGACGCGTTGATTCTGGCTTCGTCGGCCGACCCCGACGAATACACGTGGGAGGAACTTGCAACGTTCGGCATTCGCTTCTTTTTGCGCCAGATCGGCCTTGAAGACGACTATATCGCCGAGCTGACCCGCCGAGGCAAGGAAATCTTCGACACGTTGCCCATCGACAATCGTTACTATGCCGACTTCGCCTACAACGACAAATACGTAACGCCCCTCGAATAACGCACGGAGCAGCAAAAAAGCGGCGGCGCGCCTCGCGTTCAGCAAAGCGCGCCGCCGCTATCAAAGCTTATGGCAGCCGTTGGCTACTTCTCTTCGCCAGCATTCTTCACGTTCTTGTCGAGGAACTCAATCATGAGATCGACGACCTCGGGCTGATCGAACAACGGGCCGCCATGCGAGGCGCCGCTGATCGTGTAACGATCGACCGGCACGTTCGCCGCGCGCAGCTCCTCGGCCAACGCCGCCGACGCCACAGGAGAAACCAGCGTGTCTTTGTCGCCGTGGAAGATCAGAAACGCCGGATCGGTTCCGTCGATGTACGTGAAGGGGCTCGCCTCGGCCGCCGTCTCAGGCGTATCGAACGCCGAAGCCCCCTTGTTTCCGCCGAACGCCGTGCCGTTAATCAGCATGGCCTCAGTCGTTGCAGGAGAGTCATGGCCCTGCTCAATTTCAGGATCGAGCCCTGCTCCGATGATCGTCAGATCGGAAACGCCGTACAGGTCGATAACCGCCGAGACAGCGGAGCTTTCCGACAGGTTATCGCCCGTGTCGAACTCAGCGATGTCACCCGTAACACCGAGCATAGTAGCGAAATAGCCGCCCGACGAGTTGCCCATGGCAGCAACGCGTTCTTTGTCGATGTGATACGTTGCCGCATTCGCGCGCAACCAACGCACGGCAGCCTTCACGTCCTCGAGCGGTTGCGGGAAGCGCGCGCCCGGCACCACGCGATGTTGCACCGACGCCACCACATATCCAGCCTGCGCCAAAGCCATGCGCTGCACGATAGAGCCCTGCGGGTTCGACCCCGTGAAGCCGCCACCCGGAATAAACACAACAAGAGGCTTGTCGTCGTCACCCGAGGGAACCAGCAAGTCGAGATGCAGCGACGTCACTCCACTTGCCGAGAGCACCTGTTTGTACGTAATGCCCTCAACAAGGCTTACGCTCGTAACACTAGGCTCGACCGTTAGAACATTTTCGCTTGTCGCCTGCTCAAGCGTGACCGACGTCACCCCTGCCGCAGCTTTGGCTGTGTCCTTGGCGGGCTCTGCCGACGCCTCCGACGCGCATCCTACCAGCGAGGCCCCAACGGCCACCGTAGTTGCAGCCCCGGCCAGTTTGAACAAATCGCGCCGCGTCATGACTGTCTCCGACATAAATCCTCCTCGTGTCACGCAGCAGAATGCTGCCTGCCTTATGCCCCGCTTTTCCTTCGTCATTCGCGTCGAATCCGCGAGGCAACTCCCCTATGAGGCACATACCAACTTCAACGAAGTTAAATAAAGGCCTCATTACGGTCTGCACTTTACGTTTGAGAAGGGAGAAACGCACCCCATGAAACATGGGAAATGCAGTACAGCATGCATAAAAGCGCTCTAAAGCGCGTCTCCCATGAGATCGACAAGGCTTTGTCTGCTGTGAATACCCATCTTGCGGTAAATCGACTTCATATGGCTTTGAACCGTACTTGGCGCCACGCATGTAAGTTCCGCTACACGCTTGACGCTATTGCCTTGAGCAACGAGCAAGGCAACCTCTGCCTCGCGTTCCGTAAGACCATAGCGCTGCATCCATTGAAGAGAAGCGGCGGACGAAGCGGGCCCACCTGCAGAAGTCTGAACTGGAATTAGCGGCTCAGAAGAATCGGCGGCATCCCGCGCGTACCTGAAGCCGAAAACGGCCACAAGCGCCACAAGCCCAAAAGCGATGACCACAAGCGCAAAGACAGCAGCAACGAGTACAGATCCACCCTGCGCATTACCGTCAATTCCCAGGAAAAACGGCCAAACATAGCTCGGCAAGATGGAGCCAAGAGACTTCGACACCAAAAAGAGGCCAACAAAAACGTCGAAACCGTCGTTGTTGCGACAAATGACGAGAACGACCATCGCCCATAAGCAAAACTCAAAACACGTGCGTGAGGTAGCAGTAATGCCGAGAGCGCTCTTCGCTCCAACCAACACGCACAGACACACGCCTACTAACATGAAAAGCGTCAAAGCAATGAGCCCGTAAAACGTCGCTAAATCCATACGATGCACGATCAGATAAAACACGAAAAAGAGGGCGGCCATGCAGATCGATTCGACGTAAGTCAAAATAAGAAACGGCTCCATGGCGTACCCGACACCGGAGGACCATAAGCTGCCAATGCATCCGCTTGCCAACAATCCCAGTATCGAGAAGCCCAAGGCGTAAGGCTCAATATCGCGCTTAGCAGAATGAGGCTCTCGAAGTCCTTGAGCTTCAGCAGGCACCACCGTTATTTGCTCGCAACAACAAGAATGCAGCAACAAGAACGCCCCTGAAAGGCAAGGCAGCAGCACCGATAACACCCGCAAGGCGACGGTGAAAAAATCGAACATTCCGAACAAAAAGCTCAGCAAAAACGATAGAGAGCCACAAAGTAGCGCAGACTGCGTCATGTCCGCAACTGCCGCCTTTGTCCACACCACGGTAAGGCCGGAAAACCCCAGAGTCACAAGAAGAGTCCCCGCCAAAACGACCGTCCCATGTAAATCAGCGAAAGAGGCAATCGCCATCAACGCAGAACCTATCGAAGCCACAAGACCGAACCCCAAAGCAAGCGCACCGCGCTGCCGTCGGTTCTCGAGCCAACTTGACATTCTCATCGGAGTCAAACGAGTCGCCAAACAAAAGCCGCAAATGGCCAATAGCGCATAGAAACACAGTCGCGCACTAGAGGCAATGCCAAGCGATTGGGAAAACACCGTCCCCGTGAAAGGTGCCCTGAGCAAGGGCCAGTAACACATAAGGCCAGCAACGAGCAACAGGTTGTCCGCATTCCGCAGCTCGGAGAGTCTTTTACTCAACCGTTCCCCCACGTTCAACTATCCCCCATCGCGCCTCTTTGCCCCTCAATAGGTTAACACAAGCAGAAAGCGGGGACGAGTAGACGGGTGAGGCGGGGCGAACGCGGGGGCGTTACGGCTCGTCGTGCCCAAGCTGTGCGCTCCCGTGCCGTTCCTTGCCGCGCTCGGGCTGCGCGTTTTCTCGTTGTTCCTCGGCTTCGAGCAAGTCGTAGTAGCCCTTGAGCGCCGCGAACGGCTTAAACTGCGCCGCACGGTCGGGATGCGGCTTGCCGATAGTGTAGCGGTCAGCCATTGTGGCCTCCTACCATGTCGTTGCGTTCGCGACCGGTGGCTTTTTCGCGCAAACTCACGCCCTTGAACAGGGCGTTCTTGCCGAACTTCTGCTTGACCGCCAAGATGGCCTCCTGGCGATTGCGCTCTTCGGCTTCCGCCTCCACGTCGGTGAACAGATCGTAGGTGGCGAACTCCTCGGGCATGAGGTTGCCAAACGCCAGGTTCACGCGCCTGATGGCGCGGGCGGGATCGACCACCTCGTCGTAGAGCGCGTCCACGTAGCCCATGAGCTTCGCCAACGAGTTCGTGCGCTCGGGCAGCTTGCGGCTTGCGTTCGCATGGGCGCCGTAGCGGCTGCCCGCGCGCCGCACGCCGTGTTCGCCCACAAACGCAGGGGCGCGTTGCGCGCGTTCGACGGTTTCCCCAGACTCGGCGTCGCCCATCCCGCCCACGCCACTCGCACTCGCCGCGTCGGCGCCTGCGACCGACCCGGCCGCCGCGCGCGACGCGCCCTTCCCTTCCGCATATCCCACCACCAGCGAAACATGGCTGGTGACCAGCCCTTTCTCCACCAACTCCAACACGGTGGCGTCCACCATCTCGTGCAGAATCATGCGCCCCTCTTCGAAGGTGTAGTCGCACGGCAGCACTTGCCCGTTGCCCATCGAGGTGGTCTCGGGCTCATACGCCTTAATCTCGGCGATGGTGCACGGCTCCACGCCCCACGCGTGGTCGATCAGGTATTCCGCGTTCGCGCCGAACTCTTGGTACAGCACGTCGACGTCCATTTGCGTCACGCCGCGCAGGTCGAACACGCGGTACTTCGCCAGCCGCCGCGCGATGCCGGGGCCGATGTTCCAAATGTCGGTGATGGGGCGATGCGGCCAGATGACCTCGCGAAACCGCGCCTCGTCGAGCACGGCGATGCGGTCGAGCGCGTGCTTGGCCGCCACATCGAGCGCCACCTTCGCCAGAAAGAGGTTTGGCCCGATGCCGGCCGTGGCGGGGATGCCCGTCTCGTCGAGCACGGCGCGCATCAGCATGTTCGCCAACTCGCGCACGCCTACGTTGTACAGGCTGAGGTACGGCGTGGCGTCGATGAAGCACTCGTCGATGGAGTACACGTGGATGTCGTCGGGGCTGATGTAGCGCAGGTAGATGCGGTAAATGCCGGCCGACACCTGCATATAGCGCTTCATGTGCGGCTTCGCCTTGATGTAGCGGATGCCTTCGGGGATCTCGAACACGCGGCAACGGTTGCGCACGCCGAGCGCTTTCATGGCGGGCGTGACGGCGAGGCAGATGGTTTTTTCGCCACGCGCAGGGTCGGCCACCACCAGGTTCGTGGTCATGGGGTCAAGCCCGCGCGCCACGCACTCAACGCTGGCGTAGAAGCTCTTGAGGTCGATGCACAGATACGTGCGCTCAGGCTGCGGCGCACGCGGAGGCTCGGGGACCGGCTGCGACGTGCCGCGCGCCGCAAGCGACGTGGGAGTTGCAGCAGGCGGCGCGGAAACCGTAGGCACTTTCCCTGTTATCCCCATGCCTTCACCTCGAGTTTGAGGCGACCGAAGCGCACTCCCGCGCACGACCTTGCTTGCCCTCTTGTTCTTGATTTTACTTGCGCCCCTGCTCGTGTTTTTGCTTGCGATCCATATGTGCACTCAATCTTTTCCACACCAGCTATTATAGCGTAGGCACAAACTAACGTACGCTTTTGTTACCAAACAAACAGTTTGAATCACGCCCATGTACACGCGGCGAGAAAGCTGAGACCTTTCTCCAGGCCTCACGGAAAGACCCTTCCCCGCATCACCCGCTTGAACGCAGCAAAACCTTGGCTGCATGATCGGCAATGCAGCGGCAGTACAGTCATCCGCCAGAATCTGGCACAGATTGACGCTTTTGCAAATTCAAAAGCCCCATTGTCGGCCCGGCGAGAGCAAAACCGCAGGTCGCGCAAAGGCCCTGTTACGTTTACGCATCGAGCAAGCCCGAAATCTCAGTAAGTCTTCTGCAGAAACGTCAATCTGTGCCAGATTTCGACGCCCGACCCTGTACCCCCACACCATTTTCCCCCTCGAAAAAGGGAAGGAGCCCCGCGAGGCCCCTTCTTGTCTCATCTGCTTGTGCCATGCACGCTTTGCTTGCGCGCGATTGTACTTGGAACTGCCGTGCGCGCCGTACCCGCACGCGAAACCGTTGTAGTGCGGCTTGCGAGCAAGCGTGGCCTCTTCGACCGACTGCCGCCACACCACGTTGCCGCCCACGCTCCCACGTGCGCAGCCCTTCCGCTTTTGAGACATATCCTCACCTCCTCCGGCATCCTTGAATAGTCGCATTTGCAGCGAGCGCATCATAACACGCCAACACCACAAGAGCCGAGAACGCCGCGAATACCGATCCAAGGCGCACACTAATGCCCGCGTCACGAAATCAAAGCCGAGGCGCATCCGACGTCAAACCCAAAATTCGAGTAGATGGGAAGCGGTCCCTCCCCTGGCTTGCCAAGTTACCGCATGGGAACCTGGCCCCACCCGTCCGAGTTGAAAAACAGTTCCGAGCGCAAAGCGAGGTGCGCATGCGTGAAACCAGGATCGCGATACCTTAAACGCTTGCCGAGAATTTTCGCGATCTGGCGCGCCAACCGATTGAATGCGCCCGAATCCATCAGTTGACCTCGCGTTATTCCGACTACCGTGTAGCCCACCGCCGTGAGAGCGTTTCGCCTCCGCTCGTCGCTTTCCCGACGTTCGGCAGCACCGTGAAACTCATCGCTGTCGTACTCGCACACCAGTTTTTCGCAAGGCCAACATGCATCTCCAATGCAAAACGAGCGGTCAAGAAGATGTTTGCGCGACGCGGGCACGTCGATGCAGTAGTTCAACTCAGGCCACGGAATGCCGTACCCGCCAAGCCTATAAGGAAGGCAAAGCATCATCGCAAGCGCCGCTTCCGCAGGTGACGCAGCACCACCGCGCACATACGCAAGGGCCTTCCTCGCCTTTTTCAACCCGCGCATAGAAGGAACACGCGCAGCGAATGATCGCAGCCGGGCAGAAGACGTGAGAGGACGATCGCGATACTGCGTCGGGCGGTTTTGATGGACGGCGTACGTTCCGCACAGCTCAAAACCCAGTGCTATCAGTTGAGGCAGCGAAAGGCTTGCCGCTGCCTGGAAGAAGCACAACTCGGGCGTACTCAGCAAAAATGGCTCGCCAACATCGACAAAAGAGTTGTCGGGGATGCCCGTCGTATGAAGATGGGCGACCATACGCGCATCGCTCGTGCGCGCCGAAAGACTTCCGACGACCACATGGACGGGAACGGTGCAGCCATCGGGGAATACGGAGCTTTCCTCAAGATGAGGGCGCTCACCGCTGGCAAGCGCAGCGCGCGCCAATTTCGTCGCTTGCGCACGAGAGCGCGCATTCCCCAAACCGCATGGTCCAACGGTTCGCCAATACTCAAGTGCCGATATGTACCCAACGATCACCCTCATGAAAGCATGTTACCACGGCTCAGCACGGCTGCGCCATCAGAATATGCATTTTGCATGCAATATGCACTTTTTCGATTTGCGCGCATCTTCGACGCGCACCATATGCGATACCAATTTGCTCGATACCGATTTTTGGCACAGATTGACGTTTTTGCAGTGAAATGGAGGGGGTAGCAGGCAATTTTGGATCTCAGCAGAAATGACCCAATTCTATGACCTGCGGTTTCGAAAAATGCGTCGCAGAAAGCGACGTTCTATTTTTGCAGAAACGTCAATCTGTGCCAGATTTTCCTCATTTGCACACGACGCTGACCTTTTCGGACAAAAGCAGGAGGCGCCAAAGAGTGCGAGCAAAAAGAGAGCTGAAGGACAGGAGGGTGGGGCGCGGAAAGGAAAAAGCCGAAGCGGCAAAGCGCTACAGGAGCACAGACGAGAAGCGGCTAGATCGCAGAACGCGCCGAAGAACGTAATTGAGGGGCGAAAAGCAGGTTGGGTGGAAGCGCACAGAACAACGCGACCGCGCTACTCCCAGACCCGCACTTCGGGCTCGAGGCGCACGCCTTCGTTTTCGTACACGCGCGCTTGCACGTCGGCGATAAGTTGCAGCACGTCGGCCGCCGTTGCGCCGCCGGCGTTCACCACGAAGCCCGTGTGCTTGGTCGACACCTGCGCGCCGCCGACCTGGTAGCCGCGCAAACCCGCGTCCTGGATCAACTTGCCCGCGAAATATCCCTCCGGTCGCTTGAACGTGGAACCGGCGCTCGGCATCTCGAGCGGCTGCTTCTCGGCGCGGCGCCGCGCGAGGTCGTCCATGCGGGCGCGAATTTCCGTCGCGTCGCCCGCGCGCAAACGCAACGTAGCGCCCAGTACCACGTACCCCCGCTCCATCATCATCGAATGGCGGTAAGACCACGCGACCTCTTCCGCCGAAACGTCGACGATATCGCCGTCGGGCGTCAAACAGCGCACCGAGGCGGCCACGTCGCGGAACTCGCCGTCGTAGGCGCCCGCGTTCATAATGGCCGCGCCCCCGATGGTGCCCGGAATGCCGCTGGCGAACTCGTAGCCCGCGAGCCCCGCCGCGCACGCCGCCTCGGCCACCTGCGCGTTCGACGCGCCCGCCTGCACCACGACGACGCCGACGCCGCCCGCGCAGCCCGCGCCCGCCGCGCCCTCGTCG
>JAUNGO010000091.1 GCA_030524475.1 Eggerthellaceae bacterium
CGCTCGTCCCCGCTCCGCGCGCCTCCGCTGCGCATTCCCCGCTGTTCTCGCTCAAAATGCTGCCTGACGTGGTGATATAGGTGATGCGACGCGCGGTGCACAGCCCCTCGTAATGCGCTTCGGGCGTGAAGCGGAAGGTGATGCCGTCAACACTCACGTGCTCGATGTAGGTTTTGAGCGCTGCGGGGAAGGAGAGGTCCCAGTACGGCGCGCCGATCACGATGTCGTCGGCTTCCGCAAACTGGTGGGACAGGTTGAATATGTCGTCCTCGTAGCGCTTTGCGCGCGCCAGCTGCGAGCGGAACGCCACCTTTTGGTCGGAAAGCGGCGCCAGGTGAAGCAGCTCGAGGTTGACCTCGCGCACGATCTCGCCTGTCTGCTTTACCCCTTTCAGGTACTCGCGGCACAGTGCCAACGTGCGAGACTTGTCGCCGCGGACGCACGCGTTCACAAACAGAACCATGATGATCCCCCTCGGTAAACCCTCTGTAAAAGCAAGGCGCGCGGTCTGGTTCTTTTTGCCCGTCGAGCGTCGAACGTCTTGCGAAAAATGGTAGAGCGCATCATAGCGCAGAGCGGGTTTGTGCGCAGAAGGGAGTTCGGTGCGGCGGGAAAATCAGAGGTTTTCGTCCGCTCAAAGGGGAAAACGCCCCGTTCGCCCGCCTGTCTATCGGTCTGTTTTGCGGCGGCAATGTTTCACGTGAAACATTGCCGCCGCGCGCGGCTTGGACTTGATGCGTGCGGGCTGCGGAACACCTCAAATGTTTCACGTGAAACATTGGCTCCCAGATTTCACGCGAGGGCGTCAATCGGAGCGTTTTTGCGACGAGGGGAGTGTTTATGCGCCCAGCACTTCGAGCGCGGCGGCGTACCCGCTCGAGCCGTAGCTCAAGCACTTTGACACGCGCGCGATGGTGGTGGCTGAGGCCCCCGTGGCCTCCTCGATGGCGGCGTACGACTTTCCCGCCGAAAGCAGCTGCGCCACGGCAAGGCGCTGCGACGTTTCGCGTATCTCGCGGATGGTAAGCAAGTCCTCGAGCAGGGCGAACACCGTGTCCTCGTCGTCAAGCGTTGCCAGCACATGCAGCAGATCGTCAACTTCCTTCGTCCTGATTTCGCTCATTTCGACACGCCCTCTTCCTTGTCCCGACATACCATGCGTTCAATCTCGCGCACTTTGTTCGCGCTTTGCTTGCACCGTTCTCAGAAATGTTTCACGTGAAACACTTCGTGCGCTTCGCCTGTACCGTTCGTGAGAATGTTTCACGTGAAACGTTCTCACGCGCTTTTCGCGCCTCTCGCTCGCGTTGTCCGCGAATGTTTCACGTGAAACATTCCTGCGGGCGTCTCGCCCTTGCTTTCGTCGCCACGCGCGCAAGTGCCGCGCGCAAACGCCACGCGCGCAAACGTCGCGCGCTTGTTCGCCGCCGTGCGCTAGCGAATGCGCAGCAGCCCGTACTCGACCGATTCTACCAGCGCATTCCACGAGGCCTCGATCACGTTTTCCGACACGCCGACGGTTCCGTAGCTGCCGCGCCCGTCGGCGGTGGTGATGGTCACGCGCGTGATGGCGTTCGTTCCCTGGCTCTCGTCGAGCAGACGCACCTTGTAGTCTACCAGCTCAAGCGCGCTCACCTCGGGGTAGCACTCGCTGATGGCCAGCCGCAGCGCGGCGTCGAGCGCGCCGACTGGGCCAACGCCTTCGCCGGTTGCCACGAAGCGCTGCTCGCCGACGTGGATCTTCACGGTGGCCTCCGACAGCGCGTCCTTCGCCAAGGCGCCCGTGTCTTCGCGGTCGTCGATGATCACGCGGAAACTCTCCAGCGTGAATGCCGGCTGGTATTTCCCCAGGTGACGAAGGAGAAGCAGCGCAAGCGAGCCGTCGGCAACCTCGTAGCTGTAGCCGCTTGCCTCGCGTTGCTTGATGTTGTCGAGAATCGCCTGCACGTCGACGTTGGCGTCTACCAAGTCGATGCCGAGCATGGCCGCCTTCTGCACCAGCGACGCCTTTCCCGCCAGCTCGCTCACGAGCATGCGCGCGTTGTTGCCCACCGCCTCGGGGCGCGTATGTTCGTAGGCCTCGGGGAACCGCGCGATGGCGCTTGCGTGCAGGCCGCCCTTGTGCGCGAACGCCGACGTGCCCGTGTACGGGTGGTGTGCCGAAACCGACACGTTGCAAAGCTCTGCCACGTACTGCGACAAGCTCGTGAGGCTGCGCAGGTTGTTCGCGCCGACGCAGGTTGCGCCCATTTTGAGCTCGAGGTCGGCGATCACCGTGAGCAGGTCGGTGTTGCCCACGCGCTCGCCGATGCCGTTCACGGTGCCCTGCACGCTGCTCGCGCCCGCGCGCACGGCCGCCAGTGTGTTGGCGACGGCGCAGCCCGAGTCGTTGTGGCAGTGGATGCCGATCGCCTGGTCGGGCAGTTCGCGCATCACGTCGGCTACGATGCGCTCAACCTCGAACGGCAGCGCACCGCCGTTCGTTTCGCACAAATCGATGGAGTCGGCGCCCGCCTCGCTGGCGGCACGCACACAGGCCAGCGCGTAGTCGGGGTTCGCCTTGTAGCCGTCGAAGAAGTGCTCGGCGTCGAACACCACGCGCCGCCCCGCCGCCTTCAGGTGCGCCACCGAGTCGGCGATCATGCGCAGGTTCTCGTCGAGCGTGGTTTGCAGCGCGCGTGTGACCTGCGCGTCCCACGTTTTCCCCACGATGGTGACCACCGGCGCGCCGCTTGCCAGCAGATCGGCCAGCCCTTGGTCCTCGGCTGCGGGGACGCCCTTTTTGCACGTGCTGCCGAACGCCGCGATGCGCGCGTGCGTAAGCGGCATGGTGCGCACGGCCTCGAAAAACGCGATGTCCTTGGGGTTTGACGCAGGGAAGCCGCCCTCGATGTAGTCGATGCCGAACGCGTCGAGCCGCCGCACAATCAAAAGCTTGTCCTCAAGCGACAACGTGATGCCCTCGCACTGCTCGCCGTCGCGCAGCGTGCAGTCGTAGGTGTACACGCGTCGCGCGCGTTCCTCTTCCTCGCGCGAACTTTCGGGCGAGTTTTTCGTATCGATGCTCATCGGATGCGCCACCTCTTTCCGAAACAGTTTTTCGCCATTCTACTCTAACCGAGTGGAGCGGAAGGAAGCCGCGCAGAACCCCCTCGAATGTTTCACGTGAAACATTTTCGGTCGCGGGAACGCAACTCGGGAACGCGGTGCTGGAACGCAACTCGGGAAC
>JAUNGO010000042.1 GCA_030524475.1 Eggerthellaceae bacterium
CCCCCGCCCCCTTGCTCCCGCCCCCCTCGCGCCCGTCGCTTTCTGGGCTCGATGTTTCACGTGAAACATTGGGGCTTTCGCGGGCGACGGCGCTTTGGGACTTGCGCGCTGCGCTATACTAGGGCAACTGTTTGGAAAACGGATTCGACGCGCCTTCGCGGGGTGCTTTCGCAGGTGTCTTGCGCATCGCGCGTCGGTCAACAAAGGAGCGCACCTCATGCTAGACATCAAGTTCGTACGCGAGAACCTCGACGCGGTTACCGAGGCCATGAAGAACCGCCACGCCACGTGGGACCCCGCGGCGTTCTCCGAGCTTGACGAGGCTCGCCGCGCGGCCATTCAGCAGGAAGAGGCGCTGCAGGCCGAGCGCAACGCGCTGTCGAAGCAAATCGGCAAGATGATGAGCGAAGGCAAGAAGGACGAGGCCGAGGTCGCCAAGGAGCGCGTGAGCGCCATCAAAGACGAGCTCGCCGACGTGACCGCGCGCCGCGACGAGACCGACACCGCCCTGCGCGATTTGCTCATGCACGTGCCGAACATGCCCGACGCCACCACGCCCGTGGGCGACGACGAGAACGACAACCCCGAGGTGCGCCGCTGGGGCACACCGCGCGACTTCGCCGCCGAGGGCTTCGAGGCCAAGGCTCACTGGGACTTGGGCCCCGAGCTGGGCATCATGGACTTCGAGCGCGGCGTGAAGCTGGCCGAGAGCCGCTTCTACCTGCTCGGCGGCCTGGGCGCACGCCTCGAGCGCGCGCTCATCAACTTCATGGCCGACACGCACACCTCGCGTGGCTACAAGGAATGGTGGTGCCCGGCGCTGGCGAACGCGAACACGCTCACGGGTACGGCGCAGCTGCCGAAGTTCGAGGACGACCTGTTCAAAACCACGGGCGGCCTCTACCTCATCCCCACGGCCGAGGTGCAGCTGACCAACATCCACGCCGGCGAGGTGCTCGACGCCAGCCAGTTGCCGCTGAAATACTGCGCGTTCACGCCGTGCTTCCGCGAGGAGGCGGGCAGCGCCGGCCGCGACACGCGCGGCATCATCCGCGTGCACCAGTTCTCCAAGGTGGAAATGGTGAAGTACGCCAAGCCCGAGGAAGCCTTCGACGACCTCGAGACGATGGTGCAAGACGCCGAGAACATTCTGCAGAAGCTTGACCTGCCGTACCGCGTGATCAGCCTGTGCACGGGCGACATCGGGTTCTCGTCGGCGAAAACGTACGACCTCGAGGTGTGGCTGCCGTGCTACGACGGCTACAAGGAGATCTCCAGCTGCTCGTGCTGCACCGACTTCCAGGCGCGCCGCGCGAACATCAAGTACCGCGACCCCGAGCACTTCAAGGGCTCGCGCTACGTGTACACGCTGAACGGCTCGGGCCTGGCGGTGGGCCGCACGATGGCCGCCGTCATCGAGAACTACCAGAACGCCGACGGCACCGTGACCGTGCCCGACGTGCTGGTGCCCTACATGGGCGGCGTTAAGGTCATCGAGCCGGAGCAGCGCTAACTTGACTGACGAGCGGGCGCAAGCGGCGGCTTCGCAAACGGCGAGCACGCGCGAGGAGCATCTGCGCCGCGCGACGGGCTCGTTTGCCATTGTGGAAGGCGCGGCGCGGAAGACGAACAACCCGCGCGTGCTGAAGGCGGAAGCCGAGCGCGCGGCCGCTGCTCGTGCGGCTGCCGAGCGTGCAGCGGCGCAGGTGCGCCCTGGGGAAGAACCCGGGATGGCAGGTGCGCCGGCGGGCGCGGCGGCTGACGCGCGAAACGGCGCTGGAAATGTTTCACGTGAAACATCGGGCGCTGACGCGCGGGCGGGCGTGGTCGCGGGAGCGAACGAGTCGACAAGCGTCGCCGATGGGGCTGCGCCGGCGAGTGCAGGAGCGGCTGCGGGTGTGACTTCGGGTACGTCTGCGAACTCGGCGTCGAGCGCGCGCCCGAGCGTGGCGAAGTCTCGCGTGGCGCGACCTCGCAAGGAGCAAGACGCAGGTCAGAAGGCCGATGGCTCGCCTGTTGCGGGCGATGGCGTCGCCGTTGTCGGCAGCGACAGCGGTGACAGCGACAACAACAACAACGTTTCACCCTCGGTCTCTTCTGCGTCATTCGCCGCCGATTCTGCTGCGGCTGGCGAAGCCTCAAAAAACGCCACTGTCGCAGAAAAATCAATAAGCGGGGAGGATAAAGCTCGCAATCGGCAAGGCGCGCGACGCAAGGCGCGCCAGGCTGCCGCTTCGACTGCGCGCTCGGCGCGCCCGAAGCGGGGAGAGCGCGCCCCCCTCACACCGCGCGGCATCGCGTGGCGTGTGGCTTTGGCGGTCGTTGCCGTTCTCGTGGTGGCGTCGGTCGCGGCGTTTTCCCTGTTCCGCTGGGTTTTCCCCGCCGACGCGCAGGACTTCCAGGGCACGTGGTACATCGCGGGCACCGACACGCCCATCGTCATTACCGAGGACCGCATTCAACTCAACGATGAAGTGTCGTATCGCTACGTGCTCAACACCGACTCGAAAACGCTTGCGTTTACGTTCGGTCGCTTGCAGGGCGAGGGGCGCTACCGCTTCTCGCTCGACCGCCAGCAGCTTGCCATTGTCGACGGGACGTTCGGCTGGCGGGACACGCTCGGCGACGACGCGGGATGGACGCTCGGCGCGCTCGTGGCGTCGGCGCAGGGCAAGGTGGCGAACCCCGCAGATGGGAGCGTCGAAGAGAGCGACGCAACGTCTGCCGACGGCGGCGAAAGTGCAGGTGGCGAAGGCGCCAGCGGCAACGGCGACGCCGGCAGCACCGGCAGCACCGGCGGAGACAGCGTCAGCGGCACCGCGAGCAACAGCGACTTGAGCGAGGGCGTGACGCTTCTTTCCCGCACGCCCGCCTCCGCATCCTAAATGTTTCACGTGAAACATTCCGCTCCCGATTCCGTTTCCGCAACGGCGTTCCGCCCTGCCGCCGCACTCAACCCCGCATCCCGATGCGCATCCTCGCGCGCGGCTGCTTCCACCTCCACTCCCGCGATTGCCGTTGAGCGCGTCAGCGTCAAGCGCGGCCGCCTGACGCTGCGGGTGCGCGTTGCCGCCCATGCGCCTCGTCGCACGACGCCCGAGCTCGCGCGTCGCATTCTGCAAGCGCGCCCCATGCTTGCGTACCACACGTGCGTGCACGGCGATGACCCCGCCGCCAACCCCGACAACCCCACGTTCGGCGCCGTTATCGAGAACACGTCCCTTCCGCACGTGCTCGAGCACCTCATCATCGACGAGCAAGTGCGCAACGCGGAAACCCCGCGCCCCAATTCCGCCCCTGTCACCCCATCCGATCCCGCCGCTCTCGCCCCTTCCCCCGCGCCCTTCACCGACGCAACGTTTGTAGGAACGACGGAATGGCTCGACGAGGCGGCGGGGCTGGCGCGGGTTGAAGTAAACTTTACGGATGATCTGGTTGCGTTGCGTGCCTTGCGCAGCGCGCTTGCGTTTTTGAACGGGATTTTGGACGGAAAGGCGGTGTAAGCGGGTCATGCCAACGGCACATCTCACATTCGATCAAACGGGTGACAAGGTTGCCCAGCGCGTCAAGAACATGCGCTCGTCGGCCGTGCGCGACTTGTTCGCCGCCGCCGTTCGCCCCGACATCATCTCGCTTTCGGGCGGCATGCCCGATGTGTCGCTGCTGCCGCAGTCGGCCGTGCGCAAAGCCGTGCGCGCGGCGGTCGACTCGCAGCGCGCGGTGGCGTTGCAGTACGGCGGCACGCTGGGGCGGCTGGAAACGCGGCAGGTGCTGTGCGACACCATGCGCGACATCGGCGTGCGCGTGAAGCCCGAGAATATGCTTCTGACCTCAGGCGCGCAGCAGGCCCTCGACATCATTGCGAAGGCGTTCATCGATCCCGGCGACATCATTTTGGCGGAAGGCCCCACCTACCTGGGCGCGCTACAAGCGTTTTCCGCCTACGAGCCCGACGTGCGCTGCATCGACTTCGACGAGTGCGGCATGCGCATGGACCTGCTGGAGGAAGAGCTTGAGCACATCGGGAAGGGCAACCCGCGCCTCAAGTTCTGCTACGTCATCCCCAACTTCCAAAACCCCGGCGGCGTTACCATGACGCCCGAGCGCCGCAAGCGCCTGCTGGAGCTTTCGCACGAGTACGGCTTCATGGTGGTCGAGGACGACCCGTACGGCCGCCTGCGTTACGACGGCGGGCATCAAATTCCGCTGAAGGCGCTCGACGACGAGGTGGTGTACCTGGGTACCATCTCGAAGGTGTTCGCGCCGGGTCTGCGCACGGGCTGGGTGGCGGCGCCGAAGGGCGTCATCGACAAGTTGAATCTGATCATGCAGGGCTCGGCGCTGTGCACGAGCTCGTTTGACCAGGTGGTGGTCGAGCATTACTTCACCGACACGCCGTGGCAGCGCACGCTGCAGAAGTTCGTCAAGACGTACGGCGTGCGCCGCGACGCCATGTTGGCCGCGCTTGAGGAATATTTCCCACCTGAGGCGTCGTGGACGCACCCCGAGGGCGGCTTCTTCGTGTGGGTGACGCTGCCCGAGTACGTCGACACGGGCTCGATGCTGGGCGCGGCGCTCGACGCGGGCGTGACGTACGTGCCGGGCGACTCGTTTTACCCCAATGCGTCGCGCGGGAAGAACTGCATGCGCATCAACTTCAGCTACGAAAGCCCCGAGAACATCACCGAGGCCATCAGGCGCTTGGCGGGCGTGATCGAGGAACGCCTGGAGCTGTACCGCGTGTTCATCGAAGCCGGCGCGATTTAGGAAAGGACGAAACGTTGCTATCGGAAAGGATGCTCTCGACGGTTGTTCGCGAGTGCACGAAAAGCTACCTGAGCTTGAAGCCGGTGCCCGACACGGAGACGCGCATGCCCCCGCCGAAGCCGGGGCAACCCTATATGCTGTACATGCACGTGCCGTTCTGCGAGCGCCTGTGCCCGTACTGCTCGTTCAACCGCTTCCCGTTCGCCGAGGACCGCGCGCGGCCCTACTTCGCCAACCTGCGCAAGGAAATGCTCATGCTGAAGGAGCTCGGCTACGACTTCGACAGCGTCTACATCGGCGGCGGCACGCCCACCATCATGCTCGACGAGCTGTGCGAGACCATCGACCTCGCGCGCGACACGTTCTCGATCAAGGAAGTGTCGAGCGAGACGAACCCCAACCACCTCATTCCCAGCTACCTGGAGAAGCTCAAAGGCCGCGTGCAGCGGCTTTCCGTGGGCGTGCAGAGTTTCGACGACGGTCTGCTGAAACAGATGGATCGCTACGACAAATACGGCTGCGGCCAGGAGATTCTCGAGCGCATTCAGGAGGCAAGCCCGTACTTCACCTCGATGAACGCCGACATGATCTTCAACTTCCCCGCGCAAACCGAGGACATCCTGATCAGCGACATCGAGCGCGTGATCGAGTCGGGCGCCAGCCAAACGACGTTCTACCCGCTGATGGCCAGCCCCAGCGTGGAGAAGTCGCTGGCGCGCACGGTGGGTAAGGTCGACTACAAGCGCGAGCAGCGTTTCTACGAGATTATCTGCGAGCTTTTGACGGGCGAGCTGCCGGGCGTGGAAATCGGCGGCGCGGGCACGGATGCGGCGGACGGAGCGCCCGCGGTCGGCAAGCACGGCGAGCGCGGCCTGTTCGAGCACGGCAGCGCCTGGACGTTCAACAGGCGTCAGGTTTCGCCCGCGACGACACGGCAAGCGGAAAGCGCCGACGTTGCCAACGATGCGAGCGAACCGCGCGTCATGATCGACGAGTACGTGGTTGACTACGAGGAATACCCCGCCATCGGGTCGGGCGGCATCACGTATTTGGGGGAGAACCTGTACGTGAACACGTTCTCGGTGCGCGACTACAACGCCGCCATCGAAAGCGGCCGTATGTCGATGATGGGCAAAACCGCGTTCTCGAAGCACAACCGCATGCGTTACCGCTTCATGATGCAGCTGTTCGGGCTGCGGCTCGATAAGCGCCAGTTCAAGCGCGATTTCGGCTGCTCGGTCGAGGCGGGGCTGCCCGCCGAAATGGCGTTTATGACCGCAGCGGGCGCGTTCGCCACCAACACCGCCGACGAGTTGACGCTCACGCCTAAGGGCCGCTACCTCATGGTGGTGATGATGCGCCAGTTCTTCATCGGAGTGAACAACCTGCGCGACCAGGCGCGCGCCGCGCTGACCGGCGAAGAGAGGGAGCTGATCTTCGGCTAGATGATATTCACTGCCCTCATATACGTGGTGTTCGCCGCGCTGCTGGTTGCAGCGGCGGTGTCCGACCTGCAAACGCTGCGCATTCCCAACGCGTTGGTGGCGGCGCTCGGCGGGTTGTGGGCGGTGTGGCGGCTGGGGCTGGCGCTCGGCGGTGTGATCGTGGGCGCCGACTTCGTGACGGCGCTTTTGGCCCCGGCGCCGTTTCGCGGCGTGTCGCTGGCAAGCGGAATTGTGGGCGCGGTGGCGCTCGGAGGCGGGTTACTGCTGGTCACGGCTGTGTATGAGGCGGTAACGAAGAAGCGCGCGATGGGTGGCGGCGATATCAAACTGCTCGGCGTCGTCGGGTTGTTCTTGGGGCTTGAGCGCGGCGTGATCTGCCTTTTGGCGGCGTGCGCGGCAAGCTTGGCTCTCGCGCTGGTGCTGCCGCACACGCGCTGGGCCGACAAAGACCTCGCCGTCACCGAGTTCGGCTACCCCATCATGCGCGAAGTTCCGTTCGGCCCGGCCATAACCATCGGAGCGGCGTTCGCGCTGATGATCCCGTAGAGGAAGGCGAAGCGGACGTCGCGCGGGCAGGGGAAGGCGTTCGCCCCGCCTGTGCTCTTCGCGTTCTCGAAAAAAGTTCTTGCCTTTGGGCGGGAGTGCCGATAGAATATATGACCGCGCATGAAACGGAAGTTTCGTCGCATTTCTGGTCGGGTAGCTCAGTTGGTAGAGCAGCGGACTGAAAATCCGCGTGCCGAGGGTTCAAGTCCCCCTCCGACCACCATGTTTGTTCAGACCCTCAGCAATGAGGGTCTTTTGCTATCGAGGTCCTTGCAGGACTTGAACCCTGCGAAGGCTGAACAGCCCAGTGGGCTGTTCAGGGTCGAGCGAGTGGAACGAGCGAGGCCTTGCGGGTGCGCAAAGCGCACACGCGTCAAGTCCCCCTCCGACCACCATGTCAACGTAGACCCCCGATAACGGGGGTCTTTTGCTATATGGCGAAGGGTTGCTATCGTTTCGCGAGGTGTCGAACAGCCATCTGATCTTTTTCCGCGCCTGGGAATGACGGCGCGGGATTGGGTTGCGCTTGCTTTGATCGCGGCTGTGGTGGGAACGTGCGGCGTGCTCGGCGTGTCGTACGTGGTCGGGCAAGGCTGGCGCTCGTTCGACGCCCCCACCACGGTTGCGCTTTGCGCGGCGGCAACGGTGCTCGCGGCGGTGATGCTCCTCGCGTTCGACAAGGCGTTTTGCTGGTTGGCAAAGCGCGCGGGCGACGAAGAAGCCGCAGAGCCCGCGCGCATCCTCTCTCGCGCAACGCCGCGCTGGTCGGCGGGGAGCATCGCAAAATTCTCCCTGATCATGGCGTTGTTCTGGCTGCCGTGGCTCATTGCGAACTACCCCGGCGGCACGTATTGGGACACCTACTACCAAATTTTCCAGTGCTATCCCGAAAACCATCCCATCGCCATCATTCCGTACGCCGAGTGCTACGACAACACGCTCACCGACGCGTACCTGTGCGACCACCATCCCATCCTCGTTACGCTCATATACGGCGCGTTCGGCATGGCGTCCGACGCGCTCACGGGCAACTGGATGGCGGGCGTGTTTGCGTTCGTGAGCCTGCAGGGCGCGGCGCATGTGGTGGCGTTCACGGCGGCGGTGGCGTTTCTGCGCAGCCGACGCTGCCCGATGGTGTTGTGCTTCGCCGCCTACGCGTTCTTCTGCGTGATGCCGCCCGTTTCCACGTGGGCGATGTGCATGGTGAAAGACAGCCTGTTTGGGCTTTTCTACATCCCGTACTTTCTGATGCTGTTCGAGGCGGTGCGCACGCGCGGCGCCTCGCTGGCGCGCCCCCGTGCCGTTGTGCTGTTCGCCCTCGTGGGGCTCATGCTGTGCCTTACGAAGAAACAGGGCATCTACGTGGTTGTTCCCACGGCGTTGGTGGCCGCGTGGGCGTACCGCGAGCAGTGGCGGCCTTTCGCGGCGCAAGCGCTGCTGAGCGCGGTAGTCATGTGCGTGCTTCTGCCCGCGCTCGTGTTTCCGCTGCTCAACGTGGTGCCAGGCGGCAAGCAAGAGGTGCTCGGCACGCTGTTCCAGCAAACGGCGCGGTTCGTGACCTACTACCCCAACGAGGTGACCGACGAGGAGCGCGCCGCCATCGACAAAGTGCTCGAGTACGACAACTTGGCCGATCAGTACACCTTCGACTTCCAAGACGAGGTGAAGTACCGCTTCAAGCTCGACGCCACCACCGACGACATCGTGAACTACCTGCGCGTTTGGGCGGCGCAGGGGCTGCGCGAGCCCGAGTGCTACCTGGCGTCGCTCATGTCGCTGGCGGGGTTCTACGTGGCGCCGACCAGCTTCCTCAACATTCGCATGGTCACGGTGGACACGCACATGGGCGACGACGACCGCTATATGCTGTGGAACCCCGACGAGCTCGATTGGCTGCGCTGCGGGCTCGACGAGGCGTACCAGGCGGTGGGGAACGTGCCGGGGCTCGATCTGCCGCTGCTCACGGTGGTGTACGTGTTTTGGTTGCCGGCGGGGCTGCTGTTCGTGATGAGGCGTCGGCGTCTGCGCGGGGGCGCGCTGTTCGTGCCGCCGCTCGTGCTGCTGGCGTTTTGCGTGATTGCGCCCGTGTTCGACGCGCGCTACTGCGTTCCGCTGGTGGACGCGGCGCCGCTGTTCGTGTGCGCCGTGGCGGTGCTGCTGCGCGAGCAAGGCGGTGTGCGGGTTGGTGCGAAGATGCGTGCGCGAGGCGGTGCGAGTGCGTGGCGCGAGCGGAGCGGTGCGGGAGCGCCGCATGAGGGCGGTTACGCACCGGCGCTGCGCGAGCGCGACGCCCGGGAATGCGGGCAGATATGCGCAGATGGCCGAGGTGAAAGCGCGCGCGCCGACAAAGTGCGCTACCATAGACGGCGTACCATTCGAGAAAAGCACCCGCGCCTGCAAACGCAGGACGGGCATGGAGGAGGACGTTATGGCGGAAACGCAAGCGACGCAAAACGGGCAAGCGGCAACGGCGACGGGGCAGGGCGCGCCTCTCGTCGGCATCATCATGGGGTCGCAGTCTGACATGGCGGCAATGGAGCCGTGCATGCAGCAGCTCGACGCGTTCGGCGTGCCCTACGAGGTGAAAGTGGCAAGCGCGCATCGCAAGCCCGCGGTGGCGCACGAGTGGGCGTCGACCGCGCACGAGCGCGGCATGAAGGTGATCGTGGCGGCTGCGGGCAAGGCGGCGCATCTGGGCGGCGTTGTGGCGGCGTTCACCCCGCTGCCGGTTATCACGGTGCCCATGAAGACGTCTGACCTGGGCGGGCTCGACTCGCTGCTGTCGATGGTGCAGATGCCCTCGGGCGTGCCCGTGGCGTGCGTGGCGATCAACGGCGCGAAGAACGCCGCAATTCTGGCGGTGCAGATGATGGGCACTGGCGACGCTGATATGCAGAAGAAGATCATCGAGTTCAAGCGCGAAATGGCGGAATCGTAGTTCCGTTCGCCCTAACGGGGCAGACGGAACGGCTCGACGCTGCGAAGCGCTCGGGCGCCCCATCTTGCCCCTTGTGCAGCGCTCGGCGTTGGCCTAAGTCAACTTGGCGCTGCGGCGGGGCAACCTGGGGCGCCGGAGCGCTTCTCGCTGACGTTGCGGCGACCTGTGAACGATTACCGTTTGTGACAGGGCGAACACGGGGGGCGGTGCATGTGCAATTGGGACGGTCCAAATTGCATGTGTTCACCCGCATGTTGCAGGCAATCTGCATTTACTGAGTAGTAGGAATGGTGGTTATGGCGAAGAAACTGCTGATGGGCAACGAGGCGTTCGCCCACGCGGCGCTTGAGGCGGGCGTGCGCCTGGTGGCGGGCTATCCGGGCACGCCGTCGTCCGAGTTGGTCGAAACGGTGGCGCGGCTGCACGCGGACGGCACGGCGCGCGGCGTGCACGTGGAGTGGTCGACCAACGAGAAGGCGGCGCTTGAGGTGGCAGCGGGCGCGGCGTACTGCGGCGCGCGCGTGCTGTTCACGTGCAAGCAGGTGGGCCTCAACGTTGCCAGCGACGCCCTCATGTCGCTCAACTACGTGGGCGTGCGCGGCGGCACGGTGCTGTTCGTGGCCGACGACCCCGGTCCCATCTCGTCGCAAACCGAGCAGGACACGCGCCGCTTCGCCTCCTTCGCGAAAGTTCCCGTGCTCGACCCCTCCACGCCCGAAGAAGGCGCGCAGATGATGCGGGTCGCCTTCGACCTCTCGGAGCGCTATCACACGCCCGTGATCGTGCGTCCGACCACGCGCATCTGCCACGCGTCGACGTTTTTCGAGGTGGCGGCGGAAACGCAGGCGCGCCCTGTGCCCGAAGACGGCTTCCAGAAGGACCCGAAGTGGGTTATCTTCCCGCGCCGCAGCTTCGAGGCGCACGGCGAGATCAACGAGCGTCTGCGCGACATCGCGCGCGACTTTGCCGAGGACGACGCGTTCGCGGCGTTCAACCCCGTGATCGAGGGCGGCACGCCGGCGTCGACGGCGAACGCGCCCGCGAATGTGAGCGGGAACGCGCCTGCAACGCCAGCGTCCGCAGCGACATTGGGCGGCGCGCCGACGCTAGCTGCTCCCGCGCCGCGTCTCGGCATCGTGGCGGGCGGCGTGTCGGCGGCCTACGTGCGCGAGGCGCTCACGATCCTCGAACGCGAGGCGCGCTCCGCAGGCGCGGCCTTGCCCGCCTATCGCTTCATGCAGGTGGGCACGCCCTTCCCCTTCCCGGCGCAAACGGCGGCGCGCTTCGCCGCAGGGCTCGACCACGTGATCGTGTTCGAGGAGCTCGACCACGTGCTCGAGGACGAAATGCTCAAGCTTGCGGGCGAGCGCCAGCTGCCCGTGCGCGTTCACGGCAAGCTGACGGGCGAGGCGCGCGACCGCGGCGAGAACTCTACTGAGGACATCGCCTTCCGCATCGCGCGCTTTTTCGACGCGCAGAGCGAAAATCCGGCATTCCCCACCTGCGTCGAGCTTTTGGAGCAAGCCCTCGGCACGCGCAGCCTCGCTGCCTACCAAGAGCCGCTGCCCACGCGCCCGCCCGTGCTGTGCGCGGGATGCCCGCACCGCGGCAGCTTCTACGCGGTGAAGCGCGCGCTCGGCAAGCGCGAGGCGGTGCTGTGCGGCGACATCGGCTGCTACACGCTCGGCAACGCCAAGCCGCTCGACGCGGTGGACACGTGTTTGTGCATGGGCGCGGGCATCACGATGGCGCAGGGTTTCGCCGTGGCGGAACCGCACAAGAAGCAGGTGGCGTTCGTGGGCGACTCCACGTTCTTCGCGAGCGGGCTTACCGGCATCGTGAACGCGGTGTACAACGGGCACGACGTCACGGTGGCGGTGCTCGACAACGCCACCACCGCCATGACGGGCTCGCAGCCGCACCCCGGCACGGGCGTCACGCTCATGGGAGAGCGCCGCAAACCCATCGACATCGAGGGCATGCTGCGCGCCATGGGCGTCGAGTGCATTACGCACGCAAACCCGCTTGACCTGGCGGAATCGGAGGCGGCGGCGCGCGAGGCCATCGACTTTGCGGGGCCGTCGGCCATCCTGTTCCGCTCGCCGTGCATTCAGTTGAAGAAACCCGACCCGGCGGTGCGCATTGACGCGCAGCTGTGCACGGGGTGCAAGAAATGCATCACCGAAATCGGTTGCCCGGGTATCGGTTTTTCGCTTGACGCGGAAGGGCCGCGCAGCAAAAACCGAGGTCAGGCGTTCGTTGACGCCAGCTTGTGCAACGGGTGCGAGCTGTGTACGCAGATTTGCCCCTTTGACGCGATAGCGGTCGAAGGCGCGGAAGTGGCGAATGCGGACGCAGAAGTGACGGTCGCAGAAGCGGCGGACGCTTCCGCGGACCCAGAAACGGCTTCCGCAACCAAGCGCGCAGTCGAAGGCGCGGAAGGGGGTGCGCGATGATCAACGTGCTTCTCACGGGCGTCGGCGGTCAAGGCACGGTGCTGGCGGCGAAGGTGTTGGCGCAGGCGGCGCAAAACAAGGGTTGGCAGGTGCGCACCGCCGAGACGATCGGCATGGCGCAGCGCGGCGGCAGCGTGGTTTCGCACGTGCGCATGGGCGACGCGTCGGCGGGCGAGCAGGTGAACGCCCCGCTGCTCACGCGCGGCACGGCCGACCTCGTCATCGCGTTCGAGCCCGCCGAGGCGGCGCGCGTCTTGCCCTACTTGGCGCCCGACGGCGTGCTCGTGACGGCCACCACGGCGGTGCAGCCCGTAACGGCGGCGCTCTCGAAGGAGCCTTACCGCGCGCAGGACGTGCTCGCGGGCATCGAGGGCGCCCTGCAAAGCAACCAGAAGCTCGTGCGTGTCGACGACGAGGCGTTGGCGCAGTTGGTAGGCACGCGCAAGGCGCTCAACACGGTGCTGCTCACGTGCGCCGTCATGCAAAACCGCGTGCCCATCACGCTCGACGAGCTCAAAGAGGCCGTTGCTGCCTGCGTGAAGCCGCGTTTTGTGGACATGAACCTGCAAGCCGTCGAAGCCACGGTGAAGGCGCTGGGGTAAAAGAGGGCGCGAGCGCGGGAGCGGGGGCGTATTCGCCCCGCCCCGCCCCCGCTCACCCGCGCGTCGTGCGCCAGGTGTTCGCTCGCGCTTACCCCACTTGCGTGATTTCCACCGACAGCGGGGCGTTCTCGATCGTTCCCGTGGCGGTGAGCCGGCCTTGGAGGGTGACGCGCGAGCCTTCGGAAAGGGTGCGGCTGCTGTCGGTCGAGGTGAGGCAGAAGCGGTTCACCACGTAGCGCTTTCCGCCCAGGCTCACCTGGATGGTCTCGGAGGTGCGCAAAACCGCCGTCCCGTTCACGGACTCGATCGTCCCGTCGAGCTCCACCAGGTCGCCGGCGTTGCAGGTGAGCGACATCGTGGGATCGCCCACGTTTGTGCTGTTGGCAACGTCGCTCGTGGCAACCTTGCTCACCGACGTCACCGTGAGCTGCCAGCCCTGCGTGGCCGACCAAGAGGCGTTGATCGTGACTTCGCACTCGCTGAGCTTTTTGTTCTGCTCCTTGCTGAGCGTCGCAATGGCAAGGCCGCCCTTCTCGGTCATGCTCGAGTCGATCGACACGTTGCAGCCTTCGAACTGCTGGGCAACGTCGGGGCTGTGGGCGCTCAAAAGGTCGGGAAGCGCCTGCTCAAGCGCGTAGGTGCTCGGTCCGCGCAGCGGCGTGACGGAAGGCGCGCCCACCTCAACGGGGTCGGGCGCCCAGCTGCCCGCTTTGTCGTCGTAGCGGTAAAGCTGCGTAAGCGGAACGGCGATCTCAACGCTGTTGTTGCGGTAGGCGGCCGTGGCAACGACGGTTCGCTGCTGCTCGCCCGAGGCGTCGCCCACTTGGGTCAGCTCACCCACCTCGACGCCCTCGATGCGCGGACCGATGAGGTTACCCGTCTCGATGTGGGCAAACGCCGAAAGGTCGGGCGTGCCGAGCCCCGCGCTGTTCAGGTTCGCCAACGCCGTGCGCTCGGAAAGCGCCGTCATCTGCTTCTGCTCGAGCGACGAGTCGATCATGCGAAACGCGGTGGTCACGGCGAAGTGGGCAAGCGCGGCGATGCACACGATCACGGCGACGGCGGCAAGCGTGCGCTTCAGGATGCGCGCCCCCTTCGAGGACTCCTTGCGCTGGGAGTTTCCGGTGGTCACCGGGGTAAAGCCGCTCATGGTGAATCCTTTCGGGCAGCGCGGGCATAGGCGACGCGAAAACGCGCACGGGAAAATAGTAGTCGCATCGGGCGAAATGTGCAAAGGTTTTCCCGCCGAGCGCATCTTCGCGCTCTGTCGGCTTTCGCTCCTTTGCCTCGGCGTGTTCGCGTGCCCTTGTCGAGCCTCGCAAGCTCCGCAGGCGGAAGGCTCGAAAGAAAGTGGAACGTGCGTGTGCTTCCCTGTGGGGCGTTGCTGCGACGGCTATACTAACTGCAAGCAATCATTTTTAAGCGGAAAGCGTGAACACCGAACGAGGCGCATGACCAACCAGCTGCCCCATACCTCAGAAAACGACGCCCAGACGTCCCGGGTGCGTCGTTTCCGTCGTGCCCGCAACGCCGCTGGCA
The DNA here is from genome assembly GCA_030524475.1 of Eggerthellaceae bacterium. GTDB lineage: Bacteria > Actinomycetota > Coriobacteriia > Coriobacteriales > Eggerthellaceae > CAAEEV01. Next base: position 14,294 of record JAUNGO010000042.1, read on the forward strand.
CTGGCGCCGCTGACGGCACCGCCGGCAACGCTGCCAGCACTCGCAGCGCTGAGGGCGGCAACTCCGCCGACGCCGCCAGCGCCGCCAGCGCTCGCCACGCCCACCGCTCCCGAACCCGCACCCCCAAGCCCTCGCGCCCGCATCGGCCGAACCCCATTGCGCGCCTGGTGAACCAGTGGTTCGACCGCGTGATGGGCGCGGTCAAAGACGGCGGCTTCTCCAACCAAGAGGAGCAGCTTGCGGCGCATCGCACCACGCGCGACTTCGCGTGGAACTCTATCGGCGCGGGCGCATGGGGCATGGTGTTCCCCGTGCTCACTATGGTCTCGTCGCAGTTGCTTTCCGCCGAGCAGGCCGGCATGGTGGCCATGGCGTTCACCGTGGCGCTGCTGCTCATGTTCGTGGCGAACTTCGGCGTGCGCACGTACCAAATTTCCGACATCGACGAGGCGCATTCGTTCAACGACTACCAGATCAACCGCTGGATCACCTGCGCGCTCATGATCGTGATCGGCGTGGCGTACTGCAACTTCCGCGGCTACGGCGCCGAGATGTTCGACATTTGCATGGGCGTCTTCATCTACAAGATGATCGACGGCTTGGCCGATGTGTACGAAGGACGCCTCCAACAGGTCGACAAGCTGTACCTCGCGGGCGTCTCGCAGGCGTTTCGGTCGATACTCGCGCTTGTGGCGTTCGCCGTGGCGCTGCTCGTTACGCGCAGCGCCGTCGTGGGCTGCTACGCCATGGCCATCGCGGCTGCGGTGTCGTTCGTCATCGTGACGTACCCGCTCACGCTGCTCGAAACCCCGCGCTCGCGCCGCGCAAGCCTGTCGAGCATCTGGGTTCTGTTCAAGAACACGGCACCGCTGTTCCTCGCGTTGTTCCTGTTTAACCTAATTGACTCCATGCCGAAGTTCGTGATGGAAGGCGCGCTTACCTACGACAACCAGCTGTACTACAACGCGCTGTATTTCCCCGCGCAAAGCATTCTCATCGTGGCGCAGCTGGTGTACAAGCCGCTGCTCGTGCGCATGGCGGGCGTGTGGCAAGACACGTCGAAGCACCGCCAGTTCGACATGATCCTTGTGGGCATCTTGGTGTTCGTGGTGGCGCTTACCGCCGGGTATCTCGTGATCATGGCGTGGATCGGCATTCCCATCCTCGGGTTTTTGTACGGCATCGACTTCGAGCCGATGCGCGGGCTGCTCTACGTGATGCTCGTGGCGGGCGGCGTGACGGCGGCCATCGACTTTTTGTACCAAGTGATCACGGTCATGCGCCGCCAGCGCGACGTGACCACACTGTACGTGGTGACGTTCGGCTTCTCGCTGCTCATCCCGATGCTGCTCGTGTCGTTCACGGGGCTGCCGGGCGCCATCTTGAGCTACCTCATCGTGATGTCGATTCTGCTGGTGCTGCTGGTGTGGGAGTATTTCCGCATCCGCCGCGACCTCTCGCAGGGTCGGCGTGTGGTGAACGAGGCGAAGGCCCCGCAGCGCGAGCGCACGGCGTTTGTGCCTGCGGTGGCGAACGAGGCGGCGAGCGTCGCGGGCGCGGAAGGCGTGACGGCGGGTGCGGCGAGCGGCGTTGGCGTGACGGCTGGCACGGGCGCGGAAGGCGCGTCGGGCGCGGCGCGTGCGGAAGGTGCGGCTGCTGGTGCGGAAGGATCGCGCGCGGAGGCGAACGAGCGGCCCTTGCGTCCCAGCGAGAAGCGGGCGGAAAGGCTGCGTCGCGAAGAGGTGATGAACCGTCGCGTAACGAATCGGCGAAATCGCTAGGCGGCTGTTCGCCCGAACGCGTAGAATGGCGAAAGCAGCGCCGACGCGAGCTCGACGGTGCGTGCGCAACACGGTAAGAATTTGGTAAGGGCTCGATAAGGGTATGGAAAGAGTGACGCGCTAAGCTTCTTGTTGAGCGACAGCGCGTGGTTTTGGCTGATCGGGCGGGGTGAACCCTGCTCGCTCGGCATCTGTGAGCGCGAGGAAAGGAGCAGCGCTTATGAAATGCACATCGTGCGGTGGGTCGGTTCCCGACAACGCGGCCTTTTGCCCGCTGTGTGGGCAAAAGCTTGCGGAAGACGCCGATCCGAACAACCCGGCGGTTATAACGGTGGGGAACGTTCCCGAGGCAGACGTAAGGCCCTTGAGTGACGAGCCGAGTGTGGCGGGCGCGGCGGCTGCGCAGCAGTCCCAGAATCCTTACGCTGGCGCGCAGCAGCAAAATCCCTACGCTGGTGCGGGGCAGCCGTACGGCCAGCAGCCGTCCCAGAGTCCTGCCGGTGGCACGCAACAACCGCCTCAAAACCCCTACAGCGGTGCGGGCCAGCAGCCGCCTCAAAACCCCTACGCCTACGGTGCGGCTCCCCAGCCCCAGCCGCAACCGCAACCGCAGCAAGCGGTGTACGCCGAGGGCTGCGTGTCGGCGGCGCTCGCCGACATTCGCGCAACCGACAGCTGGCTGAAAAAGATGCTGCTGCTCGGTCTCGTCGGATGTGTGCCCATTCTCAACTTCGTGGTGTACGGCTATGCGTTCAACTGGTCGCGCGAGGTCCCCTTCGGCGGGCGCACGCAAATGCCGAAAAGCATCGTCAACGGCAAAAACTTCGAGATCGGCTTCTATGCGTTCCTCATCTCGCTGGTGTTTGGCCTGGTGAGCGCTATAGTGTCGGGGATTGTCGGCATCGTGCCGCTGATCGGATGGCTTGCGGCCATCGCTGTCACGTTTTTCGCGGAGATGTTCGGCGCGCTGTGCTGCATGCGCATGGCGATAACGCAGCAGCTTGGCGAGGGCTTCAAGCTCGGCGACGCGTGGAACATGCTCAAGCGCAACTGGACAGGCCTGCTGTGCGCGGTGATCGTCCCTGGCTTGATCGCGGCGCTTGTTGTGGCGGTGTTGGGGCTTGTTCTCAGCCTGATTTTCGGCCTGGCGATGATCGCCCCCGCAAGCGCGGCTTACGCCGCTGGCTCGTCGAGTACCGCTTTGGCCGCGCTCGTCGGGTCGCTGGGCGTTGTGGGCGCGCTTGTCTTCGTGGTGTACATCGTGCTGTGCATCGGCATCGGCATGATGGCGTGCGTGGTTTCCTATCGCGCCGTCGGGCACTGGGTGGGTCGCTACGCTCCCGAGTGGGTAAACCTCGTTTCCGCTTGGCGCTAGCCAACGGAAGTGGGCGTCCGCTCGAGCCCTCGTGCTCGCGCCCCCCCCCTCGGATCTTCCGCTTCGGGCGCTCGCGCTACTCCCGCCCCCCGCTTTCTCGCTCTTTCGCAAAGCCGCTTACCGAAATGGTAGGCGGCTTTTCTGCACTTGATCAGGTAAAATAGAGATGCGGTCGCTTTCGCCTCCAGGGAAACTGCCCCAAGGTAAGACGGCTTGCGTTTCCCTCGAACCCTCAAGGAGGCTGCCCATGTTTTCCGTCGGCGACACGGTTGTGTACCGTCATCACGTTTGCACGATCGCGCAGGTGCGCGAGGCGTATTTCGAGGGGCGCGACTACTTTGAGCTGCACACGCTGTACGAGAAGTCGCTCAAGCTGTACGTGGCCGTCGACGACGCCGAGCCGCCGGTCATGCGCGAGGTAATGACGAAGGCCGAGGCGCACGCGCTCATCGACTCCATTCTCGACGCGGAAACGATCGACGACGCCATTCTGCACGCGCGCGGCACGACGCTTTCGCTCGCGGAGCGCCAGGTGAAGGAGGAATACGAGCGCCGCCTCAAGTCGAATGACTCTCGCGACCTCATCCCCATCATCAAGTCGACGTACGAGCGCACGCGCGAGCGCGAGGGCTCGGGCAAGCGCACTACCTCGGTCGACAAGAAGTTCCACGACCTTGCGGAAGGACTGCTCTACGACGAGCTGGCGGCGTCGTTGGGCATCGACCGCGATCAGGTGGGCGGTTTTGTGTCGGAGCGCCTGAACGCGATTGAGGCTCAGCGCGCATAGTTTCGCCTGATCAAACGGGCGCAACCGCCCGCAACCAAAAGTTCCCCCAGGTTCAAACCAGAATTGGTCGCGCAACTGCGCGGGCTGTCGTACGCTGTTTCTGCGCTAAGATGGAAGAAACGCGAAAGGACGCCCATGAACGTTGATGTTGCCAAAAACCTTGCCGACCGTCGCCGCGCGGCAGGCTTGTCGCAGGAGCAGCTGGCCGAGAAGCTCGGCGTGACGCGGCAGGCCGTGTCGAAGTGGGAGCGCTCGGAGTCGTCGCCCGACACCGACAACCTCATTGCGCTCGCGCAGCTCTACGGCGTGTCGCTCGACGACTTGCTGTACGCGCGGGTGGGCGTAGGCGGGAGTGCGGAAGGCGCAAACGCGAGCGCGGAAGACGGGAGTGCGAACGCGGAAGGAGCAAGCGCGGAAAGCGCACGAGCGCGCGCAGAGGGCGCAAGCGCGAAAAGCGCTGCGGCTGCGGGTGCAGAAGCGGCGACGGCGACTGACGCTGACTCCGCTGCGGGCACGAGCGCTGCCGCCGCGAGCGCAACGGCAGCGGACACCGAGGGTGCCTCTGGCTCGGAATCGCAACCTCAGTCCGGCCACCTGCACGACTCCGAGAACGTGCACGTCGGCTTCGACGGCATCCACGTCGAGGACGGGCGCGACTATGTGCACGTGAGCTGGCGCGAAGGCGTGCACGTGGTCGACGGCAAGAAGGGCGACACGGTGCACGTCGGCTGGGACGGCGTGCACGTGAACGACAAGTCGTACGACTACCGCAATCCCCACTGGCGCGAGGAAGCGAACCGCGACCTCGGCGTGGGGGAGGGGCGCGCGTTCGACGGCCAGCGCGCGTTTCTCCGTGCGTGGAACCGCTTTCCGTTTCCGCTTTTGGTGATTATCGCCTACATACTAATAGGCGTGTTTTTGGGGCATTGGGGCGAGGGGCTGTTTCTGGCGTTCGCCATTCCGTTGTACTACCTGGTGGGGCAGCTTATCGCCACGCGCCGCGTTGCGCGCTTCGTCATGGCGGTCTACCCGATTGCTGTGGTCGCGTGGTTTTTCTACATGGCGTTTGTGCTGAACAGCCCGCATCCCGCGTGGGTCATGTTCCTCACCATTCCCTTGGTCGAGTGGCTGGTTGCTTCGCTATCGCACCAGCATCGGCGGAAAAAGCGCCACCACGCGCGCGAGGAAAACGTCTTCGCAGTGACCCCCGTCGACGCACGCGATGAACGCCTGTAGCACGCGAAGAAGCCAGTAAGAGAGGTCGGCTTTCTTGTCGGGGGGGGGTGCAAGGAGGGCGACCGGCTTTAACAAGAAAACGTTAGGGGAAACGGACGGCTTTTCTCCGTGCGAGTTTTGCTTCGAATCGGACCAGAAATTCCAATGCCGTTGAACTGTCCGCAACCTTTCCCGAAAATGAGTCGCAGTATACAAAAGTAGGCGGGAGGCGTGTGCCCTGACGCGTCCCGGCTGCTTTGACAAATCGGGAAAGGAAGAAGGATGAAAGCAATCGAGAAGGCAGGTGCGGCAACGGCCGAGTGCGCAATGAGCGCCCCCAAGCGTCTCTTCGCCGCAATCTGCGCCCTCCTGCTCGCCGCAATGCTCGTGCCAACAGTAGGCACGCAGCAAGCCCAGGCGGCGGAGGCGAAGTATAGCGGGAACATAATAGGCGTCGATACCTTCGCGGAACACTCGCTTATTGCTGGTAAAACAAACCACGGCAGTACCCTATCCTTTATGCCTGTCGAAGGGTATGAAGAGTTTGTCGCCGTTCCGGAAAACGAGCGGTTGTCTTCGGAAAAATGGACCGCTGTTTCTAGCAATCCGTCTGTGCTCGAGGCGACTGTGTCAAAATCGGACGATTTGGGTTGTACGCTTAACGTGAAAGCGCTCGCTGTGGGAACTGCAACGCTGACGGTAACTTACGAGTACGGTAATTGGAGCGCAGAAAGAAGCTGTGAGGTTATAGTTCTTGCGCAAGAGAATAAAGCCGCGAGTTTTACTCTGAACGTGAACAGCATTACGGTGCCGATTCTTGCAAATTGTCCCGAATGCGGCAAGGTTCATCAACTCGCTGGCATCTATTCCGGGGCAGGCGCATTGAAGGAGGGCGTCGATTATACGATTACGGCGCAAGACCCTTCTGCGCCGCTGTCTAGCTACTATATCCAGGCGACAAGCTCCTCGTTTGCCCCGGCTGCTTCAGGCTGGGTGGGCGGCTCCAATGCGATAACCTTTGGCCCGGAGAAGGTTGGAAGTGGAAAGGTTACGCTCCAGATCGTAGGCTTACCTTCGGGTTATGAGGATCAGGTTTGGCAAGAGGCCACTATCGACGTGACGGCTGAGAACCAGAACCCTACTATAGAATTTGATGCAGATAAGGTTACGCTATATAAAGGGTATTCTAATCTTCTGATGTCTTACATGACTCCGAACGAAGCAGCGGAGGCCGTCGTTTTTCAGCATGATCTTACGCTGCAATCGCTTATTGCCGAGGCTTCTTCAAGC
>JAUNGO010000043.1:0-6839 GCA_030524475.1 Eggerthellaceae bacterium
CGGAGCGGCCTCCCGCCTGCCAGGCGCCGCCGCAGCCGGGCTTGACCGTGAGGCGGGCCTTGGCGCGCCCGTCGTACTGCGCGACCTCGCGGGGAAGCCCGGCCTGGGTCCTATGAGCGACATGTCGCCCTTGAGCACGTTCAGCAGCTGCGGGAGCTCGTCTATGGAGTGTTTCCTTATGAACGCGCCCACGCCGGGGATCACCCTGGGGTCGTCCTTGATCTTGAACAGCGGGCCGTCGGCCTCGTTGGCGGCGGCCAGGTCGGCGAGCATCCCGTCGGCGCCCGGCACCATGGAGCGGAACTTGTACATGCGGAACAGCCTGTAGGTGCCGTCGGGGTTCACGCGCCCGACGCGCAGCTGGGAGTAGAGCGGGCCCGCGCCGGGGGACTTCGCGCATATGACCGCCGACAGCGCGAGCGACGGGACGAGCAGGACGAGCACGGCCACCCCGCTCGCGCACACGTCGAAGGCGCGCTTGGCCGCGCGGTAGCCGCGCCGCGAGAGGTCGGGGCGCACGCCGGAGTCGCGCCCGCGCAGCCGCGCGGCGGCCTCGGCGTCGGTGAGGGAGGCGGGTTGAGCGCCGTCGGCGGTTGCCGTCCCCGCGTCGGCCTGGGTCGCATCATCGCGGCAAGCACAGGGTGCTTGCCCTACGGGGGTCGCCGCTGTCCCGACATTGCCCGCGTTCGCGACCTCGCGGCAAGGGCGTGACCCTTGCCCTACGGGGGATTCGACCATCCCCGCGTCGGTCTGAGTCGCGGTATCGCGGCAAAGGTATGCGGGGTTCTCCGTTGAAACGTTCTCGTTGACGGCGCTACGCATCGGCGGGCGCTCCTTTGCGCGTGATGCGCAGGCCGAGGCATGCCTCGGTTGTGCGCCCGCCCAGCGTGACGGGCAGCCATGCGCGCTTCTTGCGCGAGCTTTTGCGCGACACCGCACGCTCGCGGCCAACGAGAGCCCCCGACGCCGCGCGGAACCCGCCGCCGGAAAGCGCCGTCGCCTCGGTAAACGCAGCGACGCGCCCCTCGCCCGAAAACGCGAGCAAGACATCCGCCTCACCGGCGGAAAGCTCAACAAGAGTCGTAGCGTTCGTTGCCAGCATCGCCTCCGGAACGCGAGCACGGCGAAGCACGCCCCGCGCATCGCGCGCAGACGGCGCGCACAAAAGCACGCAGCCGGGAACAAGCGGCTCAGCCGCCCCGTCGCGCACTTCCGCCAAGGGAACAAACACCTGAAAGTCACGCTCTTCCGCAACGTCGGCGGCAGCATCCGCGGCATCAGCGCCGCTAGAAGCAATCGCACCCGCACGAACAGCACATTCCGCAGCGCCATCAGCAGCGCCCGCGCTCGCACGAACAACGCATTCCGCAGCGCGCGCACTCGCAAGGGCCTTCCGCAGAAAGCCGCATACCTCGCGCTCGCACCCAGGTTTTGCGTTGACGGCAAACCACATGAGGCCTATGCCACCCCTCCGGCGGCTCGCATCAACCCATTTTTGCCAAGCGTTGCCCTCAAGCGAATCCCGACTCCTTCCCGTGCTATTCCCTTGTATGTTGTATATATACAACATACAAGGGAATAAAAAATGGCATGCGAAATGCAGCCACGTAATGTTTGCTGTTACTTTTATACAACATTATTCGAATACGCAAAAGAACTTATCGACAAATTGCCGCCTCCCCCCGCAAAACTGACTAAAAATGCGTCACAAACGATGGCCGCGAAAACGTCTGCTCGGCGCGCAGCTCGGTTCCCTAGCGCAAGATTCCCCAGCGCAAAAAAGCCGGGGAACGCCACCAGCGCTTGGAAAACCCCTGTCGGAAAACCAACCATCCTGCGCCGCCACACCCTCACGAACGAAACAACGAATGCCGCCGCTTGCCCCCTACGTCAAAACAATCAACAAGGCATCTCAGCGGCCGACCAGCACATGTCGCACAAAAGGCGGAGTGATCCGACGGCCTCCGACCACGCGATGGAGGAAGCGTGTTCGTTTGACAGACCGTACGAGCGCCATCTTTCCCCCATGACCGAACTACCTTCTATGTCGGATAAGATAAGGGCATAAGTCGAAGCCCCAACGTTACTGCCGCGCTTCTCGATAGTTGCCTCAAGCGCCGCCCTCAAGTTCGAAGACTCCAACTCCTCGCCCAATTCGCGGAGCATAAACACGTCGTAGAAGTCTCTCATCCTCGTGTTGAGGATTCCCCTCGCAAGGGCGGTCTCAATTTTCTCCGCAAGCACGGTTTCCACTGGATACGCCCAAACCCCGACGTCACGATCCTCGAACAGGAGGCGATACTTATGCATGACCTCTGTCGGAGTGATTGCGTCTCCCGTCGAGATGTCGATTTTCATGGGAATGCGAGACTTCTCCATATGGGCCGTAAGCGCCACCCTCACACCGCCGTACTCCGAATCCCCCATGATTTCGTCCGCATTGCCGACCTCGAACGCCATGCCGTCGTCGAGCGGTACAGAAGCAATTTCTCCTATGATTTCAAGAACGTTGTCGATACTGAGCGCGATGCCCTTGACGGTCGCGTCGATGTCCATCGTGCTGCGCTGCTCCACACCCACAAGCGACGACACAAGCATGCCGCCCTTGAGCACAAAGTTATCCCGATAGGGCGAGTTGGCAAGCCGCTCCAAGAATCGCTCCATAGCGTAGTGGCGAAGCAGCGCCTGAGACTTGCCGCTGTCTCCCTTCGCCTTGTTGCGAATCATGTCCTTCACCCTGCGCGAGCCCTTGATCACAGAAGCACCTCCATCGCCTGCTGCACCTGCCTCTCGACCCCCATCTCTCTGGCGTAGCGCCCGAGCTTGGCAAGATCCTTCTCCCTGGTCGCTGCATACCTTCTTAACGCATATCCATAGACGGCGGGGTCCGTGGCGGCTCTCCTGCGCACGATGTCGCAGACGGTACGTTCCCTGTCATAAGCTCTCACGATATGACCGCCCGTCGACTCCACCTCGGAAAGACCGAGAGCATACCATTCCGATTTCACATAGAACACCTTCACGCCTTGGTCCTTGAGAGATCCCGAATGATAACCCGACTCCACCGTGAGCGCGATCGGAATCGGCTCCCGCTCCGCCATATCATGAAGGTAGAGAGCCGTCTCATACGAAAACACGACCTTAGGGTACCTCGCCTGAAGCAGATAAAGCTCGTCTGGGAACGTATCGGCGTCCATGAAAACGCCTGGAGCAACCTTCTCCAGCCCACGCTCCCCCACAAAGTTGTAGACCGCGTTCCTCGGGATTCCCGACCGAATCGCTTCCGATGCGATGAGGACACCGCTATTCTCGTTGAGCAGACGCTCGATTTTTTGCTTGCTTTTATTTGCCATAAACAATCACACTGATATGATAGCGTAAATTCAGTTATTTTGTTTATACCTGTGTCGAAGAAATCTCAGATTACACTGTTTGGCGAGAACTCCGTTCTTGCCTTTGGAGCTCGCGTCGAGGGCTTCGCGCCGCTGGCCTAGCCGGCGTTTCCCCGCCTAATCCCGCGTGAGCTTGCGGTGCAGGCGGTGCGGCTTGGCGGCTTCTTTGCCCAGGCGTGCCTCGCGGTCGGCCTGGTAGGACTCGAAGTTGCCCTCGAACCAGTGCCAGTTGCCGGGGTTCTCGTCGGTGCCCTCCCACGCCAGGATGTGCGTGGCGATGCGGTCGAGGAACATGCGGTCGTGGCTTACCACCACCGAGCAGCCGGGGAAGTCGAGCAGCGCCGCCTCCAGGCTCGAAAGCGTTTCCACGTCGAGGTCGTTGGTGGGCTCGTCGAGCAGCAACAAGTTGCCGCCCTCCTTCAGCGTGAGCGCCAAGTTCAGGCGATTGCGCTCGCCGCCCGACAGCACGCCAGCGGGTTTCTGCTGGTCAGAGCCCTTGAACCCGAACGCCGCCACGTACGCGCGACTGGGAATTTCCGTCTCCCCCACCATCATGTAGTCGGTGCCGCCGCTCACGACCTCCCACACGCGCTTGTCGGGGTCGATGCCGGCGCGCGTTTGGTCCACATACGAAATCTTCACCGTCTCGCCAACCTCAAGCGTGCCGCCGTCGAGCGGCTCCAGCCCCACGATGGCCTTGAACAGCGTCGTTTTCCCCACGCCGTTCGGGCCGATAACGCCCACGATGCCGTTGCGCGGCAGCTCGAACGACAAGTCGTCGATGAGCACGCGCCCGTCGAACTCCTTGTGCAGGTTCTTCGCCACCAAAACCTTGCTGCCCAAACGCGGGCCTGCGGGAATGCGAATCTCGGAGAAGTCGAGCTTTTTCACCGCGGCCGCCTCGGCCACCATCTGCTCGTAACGCTCCAGGCGCGCCTTACTTTTCGCCTGGCGCGCCTTCGGCGACGAGCGCACCCACTCCAGCTCGCGCTGCATACGGCGCGCCAGCTTCTCCTGCTGCTGGCCCTGCGCGGCGATACGCGCGGCCTTCGTCTCCAAATACGTGGAGTAGTTGCCCTTGTACGGGAACAGCTGCCCGCGGTCGACCTCGCAAATCCACTCGGCCACGTTGTCGAGGAAGTAGCGGTCGTGCGTGACGGCCAGCACCGCGCCGGGGTATGTTTTCAGGAATTGCTCGAGCCACAGCACGCTTTCCGCGTCGAGGTGGTTCGTCGGCTCGTCGAGAAGCAGCAGGTCGGGCGCCTCCAGCAGCAGGCGGCACAGCGCCACGCGGCGCCGCTCGCCGCCCGAGAGCACGCTTACGGGCATATCGGAGTCGGGGCATTGCAGCGCGTCCATCGCCTGGGAGAGCTGGCTGTCGAGGTCCCACCCGTTCGCCGCGTCGATCTCGTCCTGCAGGCGGCCCATCTCTTCCATGAGCGCGTCGAAGTCGGCGTCCGGGTCGCCCATCTCGGCGCTCACCTGGTTGAACCGCTCGATCTTCGCCAGCACGTCGGCGAAGGCCATCTGCACGTTCTCGAGCACCGTTTTGTCCTCGTCAAGCGGCGGCTCCTGCTGCAAGATGCCCACCGTGTAGCCGGGCGTCAGGCGCGCCTCGCCCGCCGTGACCTCCTCAAGCCCCGCCATCACCTTGAGCAGCGTGGACTTGCCCATGCCGTTGGGGCCCACCACGCCGATTTTCGCGCCGGGGTAAAACGACAGCGTCACGTCGTCGAGGATCACCTTGTCGCCGTGCGCGCGCCGCGCCTTGTACATTTGGAAGATGAATTCCGCCATGAGTTCTCCTTGGGGTTACGTGGGCGAAAAGGTGTCTTGGCAGCCCACCGAGGCAGCGCGCCTTCCGCCCGTCGATTCGTTAGCTCAGCATTGTACCAAGAGCGCGGGCGATTTGAGGCGGGGGGCGAAACGGGCGAACACGCCTTCGCGAAAAGCGAACAAGAGCAGCCAGTTGCGGTCTTACAAAGCGAACAAGCCTCTGCGGCGGCAAAATCAAACGGTAGGCACGGTAAACGCCATCAGAACTGGATATACATATGCTATACTTTTGTAAAGCATACATAGAGATACGTTAACGGCGAGACGGAAGGAGTCGCTCCATGGAGACGACAACAGAAATGACGCAGATCAACGTGCGCATCGATTCGTCTTTAAAGCGCCAAGGTGACGCAGCGCTGCAGCAAGCAGGCTATACGCCGTCGCAGGCAATTCGCTTGCTTTGGCGCAAGGCGGCAAGCCATGCCAATCGCCCCGAGACCATTGCCGATCTCCTTGAAAGCGCCCCACGGCACCCGCGGCAAACGCGCATGACGCCCGTAAACAAACTCGAGACGCTCTACCAAGGTCGGGAGGCTTCGGCAAAAGCGCTCGCCGCCTTCGACGTAACAAGCAATCTGCCGTCCTTCGCGCTCGACCCCTACGACGAGCTCATGGAATCCTTCGTGCTCGAACGCTACGAAAGCCAGGAGGCGTAGATGCAAACCTCCGACATGCTGTTTTTGGTCGACACGAATGTCTGGCTCGACAACTATCTCGGATTTCGCCCTGGCCACGCAGCCTCGTGCGCGTTTCTCGACGAGGCCATCAGCCGCAAGGCAAGCCTGTGCCACGCGGCAACGACGGCGAAGGACGTCCACTTCTTCACGTGCAGCTTCCTGAAGCGCGCTGCGCGCGAGCGAGGCGAAACCGTAAGCGAGGCCCAAGCAAAAGCCATCAGCGCAATAGCCTGGGGAAACCTTACGAACATGAATGATTTGTCGACCGTCGTCGGCGTTGATGCCTCTGATTACTGGCTCGCGGAAAAGCTGCGCACGCTCAACGAGGACATTGAGGACAACCTTATCATGGCCGCCGCCGAGCGCGCGGGAGCGAACTACATTGTCACGCGCGACAAGGGCCTCCTCAAGAAGGCAACCGTGAGCGCGCTCACCCCCGAAGACGCCACCGCCCTGCTGCGCGCTTTGGGGTAGGGGAAATCATGCACGCAACTAACGCGGGGAATCGCGAGAACCATTCCGACAAGATCCAAGAAAATCGCCCCAACGGGGCGCAAGGAAAAACCGCAGCGCGCAAAGCCGCTTTGCGGAGGCGGTTGCGGGCCGAGCGGGCGGCCTTGGCGCCCGATGAGCGGGCGGCGGCCGACGCGCGCATCGCCGAGCAGCTGTTCGCGCTGCCCGCGTGGCGCGAGGCGCGCGTGGTGTTTGCGTACCTGTCGTTCGGAAGCGAGGTTGTCACGCGCCGCGTCATCGAGCGCGCATGGGCTGAGGGGAAAACGGTGGCGCTGCCGCGCTGCGCATCTTCGCTCATTGCAAGTGCCAATCCCCAAACGACCGCCGATCCCGTCGACCGTGCTGCACCCAATGCCGACCCCGCCAACCGCGCGAAGTCCGACGTCCCGAGTACGCCCAACCTTGCCAACCGCGCAATGAC
>JAUNGO010000043.1:6849-19981 GCA_030524475.1 Eggerthellaceae bacterium
TGACATGGCATCGCGTGACAAGCTTCGACGGCCTTGTGCGCAGCTCGCTCGGCGTGGACGAGCCGCCCGCCAACCCTGCCACGCGCATCGACCCCACCGCGCCCGACCCCGCGCACGCCGTCGCACTTGTGCCAGGGCTCGCCTTCGACGCGCAGGGGTATCGCATCGGCTACGGCGGCGGCTACTACGACGCGTTCCTCGCCACGTTCCCAGGCACCACTGTGGGGCTTTGCCGCCGTGCGCAGCTTGCCGAAAGCCTGTGCGCGCAAGGTGCCATCGAGCCGCACGACGTTCCCGTGCAAACGGTGATCAGCGGGTAGTGCCCGCGCGTCGCAGGTTCAGGGGGTGTGAGGCGAACACGGGGACGTAGCCCTGTTCACCGGGTCAGTGAACAGGGCTACGTCCCCGTGTTCGCCTCACACCCCCGTGTTCACCCCCGCACACTCGCGCCCCGCTTCCCCTACGCAGCCTCCACGACCTCCAGCGCCACGTCGATCAGGTAGCTCTCGCCCTCTTCGCACTCGTACACCAGGTAGCACAGCGCGGGCTGCACGGGCTCGCCGCCCTCGCGCACCGCGCCCGCAAGCGTGCCCACGTAGCGCGGCGGAAACGCCAGCGAGCGCTCCTCGGCGTCCTCCATAAAGTCGCAGCATCCCGCCGCCTCCAAAACCGGCCGCGCCGCCGCAACGTCGGGCCCGAACACTTTCCCCGTCTTCAGGAAAAAGTCGCCCTCGTCGAACGCGATGCACGGGTGCGCGTGCGCGGCGCGCTCGTTTTTCTGGCGCATCTCGGAACGGTGCTTGTTGTCGAGCGAGCAGTAGTGCATGCCCAGCTCAAGCCCCTCGTCGAGCGCCCACAGCATCAGCTCCAGGATAAGCTCCTCCGAGCCCGCCACGGCCAACCCGCCCGAGTAGCCGTAGTCGTACATCACGTCGAACGGCGGGTTTTTCAGGCGGAAGCCGCGCCGCGCGAACTCGTCCCAGTTGCAGAACGGGAAGCAAAACTCCAGCAGGTTGATGCCGTCGATGCCCAGCGCGTCAAAACGGCGCAAAAGCGTGCGCATGTGCTCGCCCGCGCCGGGGATCACCGGCATCTCCACCATGACCGAGGGGATGAACCGCTTCGCCACCTCCATGGCGGCAAGCACGCGTTCCTGCTGGTCGGGAGCGTCGTCGTCCTTCACGCTGAAGCGAATCTCGTCAAGGCCCGCCGCGCGCAGCGCCGCCGCCGACGCCTCGGTCAGAAGGTCGCCCGACGTGTACATGCGCTTGTGCGCCCCCGGCCAAAGCTCGCCCGCGCGCCGCAGCAGCGCCAACGCGTTGTCCAAGTCGAGCAAGGGCTCGCCGCCGGTGAGCCCCACGCACGCCAGCGACTCGTTTTCCGCCGCCGAGCGCTCCAAGCCCTCTTCCCAGGGGCAGCCCTCGCGGAAAAACTTGTCGTAGTCGGGCTGGTTGTGGTTAAAGCAGAAGTAGCAGTCGCGGTGACAGCGGAAGGTGGTCGAGAACGTCTCAGAACCGCCTGCGCCCGTGCACTCCACGCACGCGGGCGACAGGTGACCCACGCTCAAAGACGCGCCCGCGTTGCGCACCGCAACGCCGCGCGCCGCCAACTCCGCGCGCAGCTCGGCGCAACGCGCCGCCCCCGCGCCCGCCTCCGCAAACACGAGGCCCTTTTCCTCAAGCGCGCGCACGTACCGCTTCCCCACCGCCGCGTACTCCGCAAGCGCCGCCTCTAATGCCTCGTTTGCCATGGTGCGTCACACCCTCCAACTATCTCAAAATCACAGAACGCCACAAGGTCAGCGAGAAGCGCTGGCGTGCCCCAAATTGCCGTGAAAGCGCCAGGAAGCGTACTTCGGTACGCGACGAGCGCTTGGAGCGGCAAAGCGGGGTGCGCCAGCGCTTCGCAGCATCGGCAAGTTCCGTCTGTCCCGCCAGAGCAGACGGAACTCTTTACTTGGTGCCGAAGATGCGGTCGCCCGCGTCGCCGAGGCCCGGCGTGATGTACGCCTTCTCCGTCAGCCCCGCGTCGACCGCCGCCACGTAGATGTCCACGTCGGGGTGGGCCTGCTGCACAACGCGTATGCCCTCGGGCGCCGCCACCAGGTTCATCAGGCGAATGTTGGTGCACCCGCGCGCCTTCAGGCTGTTCAGCGCGTCGACGGCGCTGCCGCCCGTTGCCAGCATCGGGTCAACCACGATGATCACCGAGTCTTCCACGTGATCGGGCATCTTGTAGTAGTACTCGACGGGCTGGTGCGTCTCCTCGTCGCGGTACATGCCGATGTGCCCCACGTGCGCGAACGGCATGAGCTCAAGCAGGCCGTCCACCATGCCGATGCCCGCGCGCAAAATAGGTGCAATGGTAATGAAGCGCTGCGAGAGCTCGGGGAACTCGCCTTCGGAAACGGGGGTTTTCACCGACACGATCTTTGTGGCGAAATCGCGCGTGACCTCGTAACCCATCAAAAGCGAGATTTCGCGCAGAAGCTGGCGGAAATCCTGCGACGAGGTGGTTTCGCGGCGCATGCGCGTCAGCTTGTCGGCGATCAGCGGATGAGACAAAACGTGAACTTCACTCATAGGGGCACCCTTCGCGGTCGATTTGAGCGGTTTTGCAGTCTGAACCATTATAATCGTTCGCGCACGATGCGCCGCGCAATATGGCGCGCCGCCAAGCAGACCACTCCACGGAAAAGGAGACCCGCGCATGGCCAAACCTTTCACCAGCCCCGACAATCAAGCCGTGCCCACCATGGGCGCGCACGACGCCCCCGACGCCGTCTACGACGCGCGCACGCTCGGCAAGCCGAAGATGATCGTCTTCGGCCTCCAGCATATGTTCGCCATGTTCGGCGCCACCATCTTGGTGCCGGTGCTCACAGGGCTGTCGGTTTCGGCCACGCTTCTGTTCGCAGGCCTGGGCACGCTTTTGTTCCACTTCCTGGCGAAAGGCCGCGTGCCGGCGTTCCTCGGCTCGTCGTTCGCGTTCATCGCGGGCTACGCCGCCATCGCGCCCAACGGCGAGGCGGAGCTTCTGCCGTACGCGTGCCTGGGCGTGGCGTGCGCGGGGCTTTTGTACTTCGTGCTGTCGGCGCTGTTCCGCGCGTTCGGCGCCAAGCGCGTCATGCGGTTTTTCCCGCCCATCGTGACCGGCCCCATCGTCATCTCCATCGGGCTTATCTTGGCGAGCTCGGCCATCGCGAACTGCACGACCAACTGGCTGGTGGCCGTCATCGCCATCGCCACCATCGTGGTGTGCAACATCTGGGGGCGCGGCATGATCAAGATTATCCCCATTCTCATGGGCGTGGTCGTGTCGTACGTGTGCGCGGCGGCGCTTGGCGAGGTCGATTTCTCGGGCGTGGTCGACGCCGCGTGGGTGGGTCTGCCCGTGCTGTGGGACAACACCGTGTTTTCCCTGTTCGGAGAAGGGTTTGACTCGGGTCTTGCCATCACGGCCGTCATCACCATCATGCCCATCGCGCTGGCAACCATGATCGAGCACATCGGCGACATGTCGGCCATCAGCTCCACGTGCAACCGCAACTACATCGCCAACCCGGGGCTGCACCGCACGCTGCTCGGCGACGGCCTGGCCACCATCCTGGCGTCGCTTTTCGGCGCGCCGGCGAACACTACCTACGGCGAAAACACCGGCGTGCTGGCCCTGACCCGCGTGTTCGACCCGCGCGTGGTGCGCCTGGCGGCGTGCTTCGCCATCATATTCTCGTTCTGCCCGAAGTTCGCGGCTGTCATCGCCGCCATGCCCGCCAGCGTGATCGGCGGCGTGTCGCTGGTGCTGTACGGCATGATTTCGGCCGTGGGCATCCGCAACTTGGTGGAGAACCACGTCGACTTCATGAAGAGCCGCAACGTGCTTATTGCCGCGCTCATTTTGGTGCTGTCGATCGGCATTGCGTACTCCACGGCGGGCGCGATCGTTATTCCCGCAGGTGAGATTACCATTTCGCTGTCGGGCTTGGCGGTTGGGTCGCTCGTGGGCATCGTGTTGAACGCGGTGCTGCCGGGCAAGGACGGCGACGGCATCGAGCCCGCCGCCCCCGACAAGCCGAAGCCCGAGTCCCGCCTGCCGCTCGACAACCTGAACGCCCGCGAGAACGCGGAAGCCGCCGACGCCGTTCGCGCGACGGACGCGTAGCGGGCGCGCGGAGGCTGCGGACGCGAGACGCGCACGCGCGAGACGCTAGAGCGCTAACCCGCCGCCTTCGCGTGAGCGACCGAAGCGCATGGGCTCGCGTGCGCAGACTACAAGCGCGCGGCAAAGCGCTACCCCAGCGCAACCCCCACCGCGAACCCGAGGGCCGCGGCGCCCAGCGTGCTGGCGTACGTGGCGGCAAGGTAAGCGCCCCCCAGGCGCGCCTCGCCGCCCAACACCAGCTCAACGGCCTCGTAGTTCATGGTCGACAGCGTCGAGAACCCGCCCAAAAACCCCATGGTCAAGGCCAGGTAAACCACCTGGCTCATAACCGCCTGCTCGTGCAGCAGCAGCCCCGCGAAAAAGCACGACGTCACGTTGATAAGCAGCGTCGGCCACGGAAAAGAGCCTTTCATCTGCGGCTTCAACAACGTGGTAGCCTTGATGCGGCAAAACGCCCCCAGCGCGCCGCCTATGCCCACGGCAAAAACCATCCACACGCTCATCGGGCGCTCCTCCTTCGCGCGCGCCTGCGCTGAAGGCGGCGGTACGCCAACGCCTGCGACGCCGCGCGTCCCGCCAAGGCAGCTAAAAACGTGGTCGCTATCGTCACCGCGAAGTAGAGCGCGGACAACCCGTATTGCCCCGCCTGCAGAAACGACAGGTTCTCAGTCGAAAGCGCCGAAAGCGTGGTGAACGCCCCCACCAGCCCCACGCCGAGCGACTTCACCACGGTCGCCGGCAAATGCAGGCGCCGACCCACGAACTGATTGATGATCTCGAGCAGAAAGCACCCGAATATGTTCACGGCAAGCGTCGCGAAGGGAAACCCGCCGTTGCTCGGCAGCAACGTCTCCAACACGTAGCGCAACGTTGCCCCGACAAAACCCATCGCCAGCACCAGCGGCGTGAGCATGCGCGGCTGCTTCAGCAGGCGCGCGGTGCGGCGCCATGTGCCGTGCGGCGACGTGGTTTTTGGCCGCGCGCTTCGCAGCCGCGCGCCTTGAGGGGTTGAAATTCGTTCGTCATTCATGCGGATCAGTATACACGCGCGCGCAACATGCGGAGTAAGCGTCAGGCGAAACGCGCGTAGACAAACCGCAAGCCGTAAATCGAAAACAATTCGTAACAGTCTCGCGCTATCATATTCGGCACATGTCAATACTGGGCGGTTTGCGCCCGCGCGAGAAGCCGCACGCGGCTGCAGCCTGCACGTAGGCTGCGCACACGTCGCACGCACTGCGTGCGCCACGCCCGCGCCGCGCAACGCCGCCCGGCCGATTCAACCTACGAAGGAGCACTCCGTTGGCACGCATCAACGAAAACTACCAGAAGCTTCCCGGAAGCTACCTCTTCTCCGAAATTGCCCGCCGCACCGCCGTCTACCAGGAGGCGCACCCCGAGGCGCAGCTCATTAAGATGGGCATCGGCGACGTCACGCGCCCGCTCGCGCCCGCCGTCATCGAGGCCATGCACGAGGCCGTAAACGACCTCGCCTCAGCCGAGACGTTCCACGGCTACGGCCCCGAGCAGGGCTACGACTTCTTGCGCTCCGCCATCGCCGAGGCCGACTTCCGCGCCCGCGGCATCGAGATCGACGACGACGAGATTTTCGTGTCGGACGGCGCGAAGAGCGACTGCGGCAACATCGGCGACATCCTGGACGTGAACAACCGCGTGGCCGTGTGCGACCCGGTGTACCCCGTTTACGTGGACACGAACGCCATGGCCGGGCGCGCGGGCGACTGGGACGCCGAGGCCGAGGCGTGGACGAACATCGTGTATATGCCCACCACCGCCGAAAACGGCTTCTGCCCCGCCATCCCCGATACGCCCGTCGACGTCATTTACCTGTGCTCGCCGAACAACCCCACGGGCACGGTGCTCACCGCCGAGCAGCTGAAAGTGTGGGTCGACTACGCCAACGAGCACGACGTCATCATCATGTTCGACGCCGCCTACGAGCGATTCATCACGGAAGAGGGCGTGCCGCACTCCATCTACGAGGTGCCCGGCGCGAAAACCTGCGCCATCGAGTTCCGCTCGTTCTCCAAAACCGCCGGCTTCACGGGCGCACGCTGCGGCTACACCGTGGTGCCGAAGGCGCTCGTGCGCGAGGGGCAGAGCCTCAACGCCATGTGGAACCGCCGCCAATGCACGAAGTTCAACGGCGCGTCGTACGTCATCCAGAAGGGCGCGGCGGCCGTGTACTCCGAGCAAGGCGCGCGCGAGGTTGAGGAGACGCTGGCCTACTACCGCGAGAACGCGCGCGTGATCAAGGAGGGGCTCTCCGAGGCCGGCCTTGAGGTGTACGGCGCCGTGAACAGCCCGTACGTGTGGTGCCGCACGCCAGGTGGCATGGGCTCGTGGGACTTCTTCAACGAGCTTCTGGAGAAGGCGAACGTGATCACCACGCCGGGCGCGGGCTTCGGCCCCTCCGGCGAGGGCTACATCCGCCTGACCGCCTTCGGCGACGCCGAGGCCACCCGAACCGCCGTCGAGCGCATCAAGAATCTGCTGGCGAAGTAGCACGGGGAGTGTGTAGAAGAGACAGATGCAACACGCGAGCTTGGCTCGTCATCCCTCGGCTAAGCTCGCCTCTTCGCGATTCCCGATTCTCCGAAAACGACCCACACGCGCAGTGGTACGCAGGATGCCGCACAGTCTACGCATAGGTGTCCCTTTCGTTGGACACAAATCGCAGATGAAATAGCTATGCTATGCAACACAAGAATACTCCCATTTTGGCTCGTAGATAAATAAAGCAGCAGATAGGAGACAGGAATGGCATCCGGAGACACGCACAGAGCGCAGAAGCAAGATGTTGAACGCATAGCCGCACTCGCAGGTACAGAGCTTGACAAATGCGTTGGCGACAACGGTACGAACGGCGACCAGAATACAAAGACGCTCCTACGCGAAATGGCCAACGCTGCCTTTTCTGGAACTGGAGATGAATTCGCCGAATATGTCAGTAAGAACAAAAGTCGCATTCTCGACATAGCGTTAAGCCATCCCGAAGTTGCTGAAATGCTCGTGCTTGGCTACAAAGTGGGCATTTCAAACGACAACGCCGCATGCATGAACGACCTCGGCGCCCTCTACTACATGGGAGATATCGTGGAACAAGACTACCACAAAGCCGCAGAGCTCTACGAAATGGCAGCCGACGCAGGCTGTTATCAGAGTGTCGTCAACCTCGGTTACATCTATGAGTACGGACGCATTGGTAAGCCCGATTACAATAAGGCTTACCAATGGTATTCACTCGCAGCGGTCCTTTCGCCCTCATATGAGGCTACCTACAAACTCGGCGATATGTTTTCGCGCGGCAAAGCCGTGCCGCATGACATGAAAAAAGCCTACCGCCTCTACGAACGTAGCCTTGAACTTGCGAGCAACGACGTACAATGTGCGCAGCCTGCGCTTCGCATCGCGAAGATGCTTATCGACCCCGAAGGCCCCTCCTATGATATCGAGCCCAATCCCCTGCGAGCCCTCGCTCTTTTCCAGCTGGCAGAGATAGGTCTGCGTATCGATATAGCCGACGGCCAGGCCTATTACGCCAAACGCCTGCAAGAGGCTATCGACGGACAGGAAGAGGCGCGTTTGCTGATGGGGGCAATCGACGCAGCATCGTTATCGGCATAAAGCACCTGCAGACTACAACGGAAAAAAGGAGAGACGTATGGGTCTTGACGCTACAGTGAGATGCAGATGCTTCGAGGAGGGAAAGCTCAGCCCAGGCCCTATTCCTTATGATGACCTCTATATCGACGAAGACGGGTACTTGTCCTCGCGTCGCCTCGATGCTGCGTATGCGAAATACGGCTTCAAACAGTTCAGGGCGAAGTTCGGAGATCTACAGGACGCATTTGACAATTGGCTCAATCGTTGCTGCGAGCACGAGGACGGAGACTACTGCCTGGAATGGGTTAGCAACTGGGCCGGCGTCGCAAGATTCTGCAACTTAGTGGAGGAAGCAGGCGGAGAAAGGGAGTTTCCGCTTTTGAGCAGACTCATCCCCGAAGGCAACGGAGGCACGTACCCAGCAGCCAAGGCGAAAGAAACGCTTGATGAACTCGAAAGGTTCATTGAGGCAGCGCACTCAGTAAAAGAATGGGTTCTCCAAGACGTTGAGACGGAAACGGAAATTTGGACCTGCGCCCCTAACTCCAGCTTCGCTTGGATGCACAGTCCTTTCGACAGGGCGGGCATGGACGGCGACAAGGCGTTCTTCGAACATGCGGGAAACAACGTCGTGAAGACATCCCACTTCAAGCAGGTGCCTGCGGGGCCTGTGTCGCAAAACGGAAATCGCCCAATGCGCATCATCTGTCTCGACACTGGCGCAGAAACCTCAGTCTTCAACTCCATCGGCCCCAAAGGAAGTCCCCAAGTCGAGCGCGAGTTTCTCGTTGTCTCAAAGGAAGCGCCGTTTCTTTACGAAGGAAAATACCCGACAGCTGAGCGCATCAAAAGATTGCTCCAGGCATCAATTGAAATCGGAAACCCCATAAGATGGTGTTGACGATAAACGTCCTAGAATCAAACGTCGTCGAGGATTCTGCATCGCGCAAAACTAATCTATTTTTGTGTTACAATACGTGATACAAAAACGAAAGGAGATTATTGTGCGTGAGATTTACGTGCATCCGCACGCATTGAAGCACGGATTGCCGGAGGGAGAGATTCTTCACGCATGGTCAAACTTCGTGAAAAGCCAGCAGCGGGAAACACCTCGGGAGGATCAATGCGTGCGCATCGGGTACGGAAGGCAAACTCCGCACGCAATCCAAATGATTGGGATAGAAAAGCCCTTTGGAACCCTGATAGTGCACGCAATGACCCCGCCGCAAGGAAAAGTACTCGATGAACTGGGAATACCCAGGAGGTAATTATGAAAACGGCGCAAGAGCTTGAAGCAATGTTCGGGATTACCCCCGAAGAGATCGCCGCAATCGACGCCGACGCGTCGAAAGGTGTGCTCCACGGGCATCCGACAAAAACGGTGACGGGAGCCGGCAGACCTCCGTTGTTCGACGAACCCATGCAGCAAGTGACTTTCAAAGAGCCGAGCGACCGGGTGAGGGCGATGGACCTCAGAGCCGAGCAGCTCGGCATGCGAAGGTCAGACTATCTGCGGCAGCTGGTGGAAAATGACCTGAGATGCGTTGGCATGGCATGATCAACATCGTCTTATCCGACCAGCACGCCGCAAGCGCCCGCCACGCTTCACACGCCACACGTGCTTCACGCACTGCGGGCACCCCCTTCCGCGCGCTGATTGCCCTGCTGTTGGCGCTGTGCCTGGGGCTCAGTACCGGGCTTGCCGGGTGCAGCGACACAGGCCGCTACACCCCTGCCGAAAGTGCCCAGGCGCAGCTCGACCTCGCGAGCATTCCCTCTTACACGGGCGATCCTTACACCGTCGTCAACGACAACGAGCCCACCTTCACCGCCGACGAGATAACCGACGAGGCGTTCGAGACGTACGCGCCGCTCGACGCGCTCGGGCGCTGCGGCACGGCGTTTGCCTGCGTGGGGCTTGAGACCATGCCCACTTCCGAGCGCGAAAGCATCAGCGAGATTCACCCCACAGGCTGGCGTTCCTCGCGCTACGGCTTCATCGACGGCGAAAGCCTCTACAACCGCTGCCACCTGATCGCGCACTCGCTCACCGCCGAGAACGCCAACGAGCGCAACCTCATCACCGGCACGCGCTACATGAACACCGAGGGCATGCTGCCGTTCGAGGAGGGCATCTCCTACTACGTGCACAAGACCAAAAACCACGTGCTCTACCGCGTGACGCCCATTTTCGAAGGCAACAACCTGATCGCCAGCGGCGTGCACATGGAGGGCCTGTCGGTGGAGGACAACGGCGAAGGCGTGCGCTTCAACGTGTACTGCTACAACGTGCAGCCCTACATCGGCATCAACTACGCCACCGGCGAGAACTGGCTCGACGAGGACAACGCGCGTGCGGAAGACAGCGCGGAGAGCGGGAGGTCGGGCGCGGCAGACACAGGCGCGGGCAGCGCAGCGGGAGCGGGCGCAAGCTCGTCGGGTTCGGGGTCGGGCAAAGCGGGCGCAAACGCGTCGTCGGGCAACTCAAACGTGGCCGGAGCCGTTGGCGTGCCGGGAGCGGCGGGCGTTGCCACCTCGAGCGCAGCAGAGGCCACCTACGTGCTCAACACGAACAACCGCAAGTTCCACCTGCCCACATGCGACGCCGTGCAGGACATCTCCGACTACAACTGCGCCTACACGAGCGCATCGCGCGACGAGGTGGAGGCTGCCGGCTACTCCCCCTGCGGAAGGTGCAAGCCGTAAGCCGAGCCGACAAGGCCGAATCAACGAAGAAGGCGACACTCAATGACCGAGACGACAACCGAGCGCGAAAGCGCCGCCGCAACAGGCAATAGCCCTGCCGCATCGAGCGCAGAAAGCAACGCCGCTGCCGAGCAACCCCTGCGCTTCGACGGCGACAACAGCTTCCCCGACTGCGAGCAGTGCGGGCGCTGCTGCCACATCAACGTTATCGCCGTGTCGCCCGAGGAAGTGGCGCGCATGAGGGCGTACGCCTCCGAGCACGGCATCGAGCCTATCGACTACGGCAAGGACCGCTGCTGTTTTTCGGGCGCCGACTACCGCTGCCGCGTGTGGGAGGCGCGCCCGCAGATTTGCCGCCTGTTCAACTGCCGCGTGACGCGCAAGGAAATCCTGCGCCGCAACCCGAGCATCGTCATCGACGACGACAAGCCCCTGATCGACATCCACGACACGTTCATCTTAGGCGACGCCTCCGACCCCCGCTACCGCTAGCGCAAATCGAGTGCCCATACGACCAATAGCGCGGTCAAATGCCCCATCCGTTCCTAGCAATTGAAAAGCACCCCGTGACCGAGCGCAACGCCTCGGCTCATTCGCCACTCGCACGCTACGGAAGCAATACGTACTACAACAATCCGCCTACAACGCCTGTTTTCCAGCCATCCCTCAGGAATCATGGCTTCAAAATAAGCGTTGTAGGTGGATTTTTTCAAAAAGTGGCTTCGTTTTGGGCGTTGTAGGCGAATTCCGCTACCAAAAACGCCTACAACGCCGCTTTTGAAGCCATATTTTTGCGCAACTGGCTTCAAATCGACCGTTGTAGGGGAAACGTCCATCCTGCCTTCTCCACTTGTCTGCTTCGGCTTCAGCGCTTATTTCGCTTTCCCCGTTTGCTTTGCCGCCTAAGACTCCTCCACCTGTTTCTCCGCCTCTTTCGCTACTCCGCTATTTCGCCTTTTTTTCGGGCACGAGGAAGATGAACACGAGCGCGCTCACCAGCAGCAAAAACGGGTAGAACAAAAACGGGATGATCTCGAACGCCGACACCGCAAAGCCCAGCTCGGTGGCGGCCGAGATGGCCACGAGCATCTGCGCGCCGTACGGAATGATACCCTGCGACACGCACGAGAATATGTCGAGCATCGAGGCCGTCTTGCGCTTCGAGATGCCGTACGTTTCCGCCATCTCCGCAGCGATGGGGTTCGCCATCACGATGGCCACCGTGTTGTTCGCCGTTGCCACGTCCATCGCCATGACGAGGACGCCCATGCCGAGCTGCCCGCCTTTGCGGCTTTTGAACAGGCTTTTGATGCCGTTGAGCAGTGCCACGAAGCCGCCGTGCTCGCGAATGAGCGCGCAGATGGCGCTCACCAGCACAGCCACCATCGTCGTTTCGAACATGCCCGCCGCGCCCGAGCCCATGTTCGCCAGAAGGTCGGTGGGCGCGGTGGCGCCCGTGGCCACCATGATGACCGAGCCCGACGCGATGCCCAGCAGCAGCACCACGAACACGTTCACGCCGACGATGCCGCCCACCAGCACGATAAGGTACGGGATAAGCTGCACGAGGTCGTAGTCGTGAATGACCGCGCCGTCGACGTCGGCGCTGAACGACATCACCAGAATAATGGCGAGCGCCACGATCGCCGCCGGGAGCGCGATCTTGAAGTTCTCGCGGAACTTGTCCTTCATCTGGCAACCTTGACCCTGGCACGCCGCGATGGTGGTGTCCGAGATGAACGAGAGGTTGTCGCCGAACATCGCGCCGCCCATGACCGACGCCACGCACAGCGGCAAATCGAAGCCCGACGCCGCCGACACCGACACGGCAATGGGCGTGATCAGCGTGATGGTGCCCACCGACGTGCCCATTGACAGCGACACGAAGCAGCTCACCACGAACAAAACCGCCACCGCGAACTGCACCGGCATCACCGACAGCATGAGGTACGCCACGCTCTCGGCGCTGTCGCGGCCGACCGTGCCCACGAAGATGCCCGCCGCCATGAAGATGAGGATCATGGTGACGATGGTCTTGTCGCCGATGCCGCGCCCCATGACGGCTAGCTTGTCGTCGAAGGGCAGCGCGCGGTTCTGCACGCACGCCACCAGCAGCGCCACCAGAAACACCACCACAATGGGGATGTTGTAGAAGCCCATCGGGATGCCGAGCACGTACTCGAACAGCACGCCGAGCCCCAGATAGAGCACCAAAAACACGCCGATGGGCGCAAGCGCCGCCACGTTGCCTTTCGCGGGTGCTTCGGCAGCGTCCGGCCGTGCAGCCGTCGACTCGCGTTTCGTTTCTTCGTTTTCCACCGTCAACCTCCGTTGATTTACGCACAATTTGCTTATTGTAGCGCGTGCACGCGCAAATAGCCGCTTTTCACGGATAATAGAGCAAAGAAGGGAGGGCGATATGACCGAAGAACAGTACGCGCGCTGGACGGCGCCGCTGCGGGCACACCCGCGAGCGACGCGCGCATTGTTGGCGACGAACAAGCTGCTCACCGTTGCGGGGTATGTGGCCTACCCGCTGCTGCTCGTGTTGCTGGCGATTGCGGCGAGCGAAGTTGCGCCGCTTGCGGGCGACGCGGAAGCGAGCGCGCTCGCGGGGGGCAGCGGCTCAGCGGCGCTC
>JAUNGO010000092.1 GCA_030524475.1 Eggerthellaceae bacterium
CGCCCCCCCGGCGGAGGCCGGGGGGGGGCCCAGCGAGGGCGGCCAAGCTAAGGCCCGAAGCCCCCGCCCGGAATCCGCCGCAACCCGCAGCCCCATGCCCGCAGCACCCACCGGCGAGCCGGCGTCTGCCACGTCGTCTTCCGCGTCCAAGTCCTCAAGCTGGCGGGCGCGCTCTATCAAGCCTGCGCGCGTCGCGTCGACCTGCAGCTCGGCGTTGTGCGCGTAGTATTTGTCGTTGCCGTAGCGCGCCACGAACTGCGTGGTGGGCTGGCGCGTGGCGAGCTCGGCCATGAACACCAGCATCTCGCGCGAGCCGAAGCACGCGTCGATGAAGTCGAACGCGGCGTCCATCTTGCCGCCGGCCGTCTGCGCCAACGGCGCGATCTTGCCCACTTCCGCCTTGTAGGCGCCCTCGACCACCGCGAACGCCTCGGCACCGGCCGTCACCTTCTCCAACGCGCACAGCGCCGCAAGCTCCTTCAACAGCGCGATCACCAAACGCTCCTTGCGCACGTGCGACGCCGCCGCCGTGCCGCTGGCCACCTTGCGCCCCAGAGCCTCTTCGCGCGCGGCGATGCGCGGCGTCAAAGCGTCGTCGACCGCGCCGCCGCCCAAAAGCTCGGGCTTCACCTCGCGCAGCACGTCGCGCGCCTCAAGCATCACGGCCTCGTGGTCGAGTACCGCGGCGCAGTCGCGCACCAACACGTCGAGCATCAGGCTCATGAGCGCAATGCGCTCGTCGAACTCGGCGGCGCGGGCACGCTCGCGAATGGCGTCGCTCGCCTCGCCCGCCAAAATCGAGTCCACCTGGTAGTCGGAGCGGTACTTCTCGAACAGCGCGTAATACACGGCAAACTGGTCGGCAATGCCGTCGTCGCGCAAAAACTGCCCCACCAGCTCGCGGTTCACGGGCTTGCCCATGCTCTCGTACAGCGCGATGATGCGCGCCAGGTCCTCCCAGCCGCGCGCCGTCACAAACGCCTTGCCGCCGCCAGGCTTGCCCTCCACCTTGTAGAAGCAGTCCTTCTTCGCCTCCAAAAACGTGGTGACCGCCGGGTGCAGCCCCGCCTGCGTGGCGTAGGCTTTCCACGCGGCGTAGTCGGGCTCCACGTCGATCTCGCGCAGGCGGTCGAGCGTCACGATGTCGAACTCGTGCACGCTGCGGTTGTACTCGGGCGGGTTGCCCGCGCACACCACCACCCAGCCCTCGGGCACCTTGTGCTTGCCGAACGTCTTGAACTGCAAAAACTGCAGCATCGAGGGATACAGCGTCTCCGACACGCAGTTGATCTCGTCGAGGAACAAAATGCCGCGGCGCAGCCCCGTGCGCTCCATGTAGTCGTAGATAGCCGCCACGATCTCGCTCATGGTGTACTCGGAGGTGTCGAACTCGTGCCCCTCGAACACGCGGTGCTCGATGCGCGGCAGGCCGAGCGCGCTTTGGCGCGTGTGGTGCGTCATCGAGTACGACACCATGCCGATCCCTAACTCACGCGCCACCTGCTCCATAATAGCCGTCTTGCCGATGCCAGGCGCTCCCAGCAAAAACACCGGCCGCTGGTGCGCGGGCGCAATCACGTACATCCCCGCGTCGTCGCGGCGCAAATACGCCTCAACCGTGTCTTTGATCTGCTGTTTCGCCGATGCGATGTTCATCGTCGCCTCCTGTTCCCAAGCCTGCGGTTTCCGCGCAGCGCCTTACTTCCCCATAGCTTCAATCTGTTCTTCATCCAACACCAATTTGCACGCCCACGGCGGCACGGGGGGCACGTCGCGTCCCTCGTCGTCCACGAACACGAACGCCACGTCGTAGGCGGGCGCCTTCTCCGGGAACGTGCCCAGGCCGTCTGTGAAATAGATGAGCCCCTTCAGATTGTCGAACTCCCCGCGCTTGATCAGCGAGTCCACGTAGCCGAACACAGGGCGGAAGTCGGTGCCGCCGAAGCCGCGCACCGTGAAGCTTTCCATCAGGTCGTCCACCTCGCGCAGGTTCGTGACCACCGTGTCGGACTGCACGCGCGCGTCGCACTGCACGATGTGGATGTTCACCTCGCTGGCGTAGTTCTTCGCGCCCTTCAGCATGCCGAAGGTGTGGCGCAAAAAGCGCTTCACGAGCGGCCCGCTGACCGACTCCGACGTGTCGATGGCGATCACGAAGTCGTGCACGCGCTCAGTGTCGAGGTACTCCAGCGGCTCGACCAGCGGCATGTTGCCGTACAGCTCCATGCCGTAGGAGTAGTAGATGTAGTCGAACTCGTCCATGTTGAGCTGCATTTCCTCGGTGCGCACCATGAACTGCCGCAGGAAGTCGGAGTAATCGTATTTCTTGCGGTTGGCGAAGGTGAGGTTGGCCATAAGCCCGCCGGCCTCGTCGCCGAACTCGCTGGAGAACGTGCGCAGGTCCATCTCGACCTGCTTGGCGATGTCCTCCCAGGCGCGCTCGGCCTCGGATTTCTCTGAGGTGTCGGAGTCGTCGGGAGTGTCGGGGTCGTTCGCGTCGTCTTCGTCGGAACCGTCGTCGGACACAGCGTCCTCGAAAGTCGCCTGCGCCGCCTGATCGCCGTCGTTGCCCTCGGCGTCGTCTTCTGCCGCGTCGTCTTC
>JAUNGO010000093.1 GCA_030524475.1 Eggerthellaceae bacterium
GACGTAAGCCGTAAGCCGCGCGTGATCGGTGCGCCGCAGTCGCAAGCGCAAACGACCCGCCGTCGGCGATGCGACAACGGGGCTTCGCTATGGTTGGTTTTTGTGGTGAAAAGGGCGATTTATCTTTTCGCGTGATTTCTTGCTTTAGCATAACAGGTTAAAAAGGAATGTGCACGTAGGAGGAATGTTCTCTACAGATGAATATCGCAATTAGCCTTGTTTTGGTCGTTTTGTTCCTGATGATGAATGCGTTTTTCGTGATTGCCGAGTTTGCGTTGGTGCGCGTGCGCAAGTCGCAGCTTGAGATTGCCGTCGAGGAAGGCAAGCGCGGCGCGAAGAACGCGAAGCTGGTGGCCGACAACGTGAACGCGTATTTGTCGGCGTGCCAGCTGGGCATTACGTTGGCGTCGCTGGCGCTCGGTTGGTTGGGCGAGCCGGCGTTCGCCGCGATCATCCGCCCGCTGTTCGAGTTTTTCGGGCTGCCCGAAGCCGCCATTTCGGCGGTGGCGGTGGCCATCGGCTACTGCATCATGACCACGCTGCATGTGGTGGTGGGCGAGCTTATCCCCAAGTCGTTCGCCATCTTCTCCACCGAGCGCTACGCGCTTATGACGGCCACGCCGCTTCTGTGGTTCTACAAGATTACCTACCCCATCATGGTGCTGTTCAACGGCATTACCAACGGCGTGGTGCGCCTGTGCGGGCACGACCCTGCCAACGAGCACGAGGTGTACACCGACGAGGAGATCAAGCTGCTCATCGACGAGTCGACCGAAAGCGGGCTCATCGACCCCGAGCAAAACGAGTTCGTGGACAACATCTTCGACTTGGGCGACAAAGACGCCGAGGCCATCATGACGCCGCGTACCGACGTGGTGTGCCTTGACATGGAGGACTCGCTGGAGGAGAACCTGGAGCTCATTCGCCAGTACCGCTACACGCGCTACCCCGTGTGCCGCGGGTCGAAAGACCACGTGGTGGGGTTTGTGCACATGAAGGACTTCTTCGGGCTGCCCGCCGACGCGCCGATGGACGAGTGGAAGATTCGCGAGCTGCCGGCCGTGCCCGAGACGGTGCCGATCGCGCGGCTGCTTGAGACGCTGCAGAAGAACCGCACCGAGATATGCGTGGTGGTCGACGAGCATGGCGGCACGGCGGGCATCGTGACCATGTCCGACGTGATGGAGCAGATCGTCGGGCGCATCGACGACGAGTACGTGCACGACACCGAGGACGAGATTGCCACGCTGTCCGACGGCTCGTATCTGGTCGACGGCGCGCTGGCCATCGACGAGCTGGCCGAGTTCATGGGATTTGAGCCCGAAGAGGCCGACGAGGTGGAAACGGCGGGCGGCTTGCTGCTGGCGCTGTTCGATCGCATCCCCGCCGAGGGCGACGTGACCACGCTCGACCATCGCGGCACGCACGTGGAGTTCACCGTGCTCGATATGGACCGGCACCGCATCGACAAGATTGGAATGCGGATTTCCGTCGTTGCCGACGAGGCGGCGGAATAGCCGACGCTGCGCGTTCTTCCCTATTTCTCCACTTCAAACCCCAAAAAGCGCTCGACGTTGTGCCAGAGGAGGTTTTCCATCTCGTCGTCGGTGAAGGGCAGCGCGGTGAGCATGTTGTACTCTTTTTGCGGGCTCCACATGGGAAAGTCGGAGCCGAACATCACGCGGTCGGTGCCGTAGAGCTTCGTGAGCTCGTAGGTGCGGCGCGGCCCGAGAAACTCCTGCGCGCTCGACGTGTCGATGAAGCAGCGCTCCTCGTCGAGGATCTCGAACGCGTAGTCGAAGATCGACCAGCCGCCGAAGTGCGCGGCGTTGACCACCAGGTCGGGAAACGTGTGCAGGATGTTCTTGAGCCGGCGCGGATGCGAGTAGTCGTAGCGGTAGTCGCCCGTGTGCACCACCAGCGGCAGGCGCCCCTCGATGATTTCGTAAAGGCGCATGAGGCGCGGGTCGTCCATATGTACGGCCTGCGTGTCGGGGTGAAGCTTCACGCCTTTGAGCCCGAGTTTGATGACGCGCTCGATTTCCGCCTCGGGGTCGGCGTAGTCTTGGTGCATGGTGGCAAATCCGATGAACTCGGGGTGCGCGGCGCATTGCGCGGCAATGAAGTCGTTGATGCTTTCGACCTGCGAAGGCTTGGTGGCAACCGAGTACACGAGGTGATGCGTGATGGGGGTGTTTTCGCAGGCGCTGAGCAGCCCCGTGCCGGTGGCGTCGCTCATGTCCATGTGCGCGGAGTAGAAGGCGCCGACGCTTTCGACGGCGTGCGGCGCGATTTTGTCGGGGTAGATGTGGCAGTGGCAATCGACGACGGCCATGACGAGCTCCTTTGATGTGCGGTAGTGCGCAGGTTTGCCGCGCTGCGACACGCGACGATGCGCTGTTGCGTGCGGTGCGCACGTGGTTTTGCAGCTATGGTAGCACGGTCGCGCGAGGGCGTGGACGGTTGATCGCGCGATGGTGTGGGTTTGACCCCTCGGTAGCGCTTTGGCTTTGCGACGACGTTTTCTCGTGCGCCGCCGAGCTGGTGTCCCGCGCGCGCCGCCGAACCGGTG
>JAUNGO010000044.1 GCA_030524475.1 Eggerthellaceae bacterium
GTTTGATTCGGACGCGACAGACGGCGAGCGTGCGGAGGAAAGGACCCCCGATGAGTACAGTCAAAGACTTTTTCGATGCCAACTTGAGAAAACTGTTGGCAGCATGCGCTATCGCGTTTGCGTTGGTCGTCGTTCCCCTTCTCGCCTGGGCCGACGAGCCCGCTTCGTCCTCCGATGCGGACGAAACCGCTGGCGCGAATACTCCCGCCGCGCAGAAGGTTGACGTTGCGTCCGAAGGCGCAGACGAGGACGGCGACGCATCTGCTGGCAACGCCGTGCAGGCCTTCGCCGTGTATTCGGCAACCGACGGCAGTTTGAACTTCTACAAGCGCACAGACGTGCCGGAGGTAGGCACCACGTTCGGAGGCAAAATCGCCACGGAGGTCTACATGGGCATCGAAAAGGATGAATATTCCTTCATGGATGGCGAACAAGCTCCCTGGTATGACCATCGGTCGGACATCACCAGCGTTACAGTGGTTGACGAGGGTATTGCGCCTGTAAGCACGGCGTTTTGGTTTCGTTCCCTGGGACAATGCAAGAGCATAGACCTTGCAAAACTCGACACCTCAAAGACAACGAATATGTGGGGCATGTTTGCATTCTGCGAGTCCCTTACCGCGCTCGATCTGTCGGGCTTGAATGTTGCGAACGTGACAGATATGACCTCTCTGTTCCAGAACTGCTCGTCCCTTTCCTCTCTCACCTTGTTCGATCTCGGTGATTTGAACGTGCAATACACGAGTTATATGTTTCGGAACTGCAGCTCTCTTACCTCCCTTGACCTGTCGGGCTTCGACGCCAAAGACATAACAAGAATGAACTCTATGTTCGCCGACTGTTCCAGCCTGGAATCCCTCAACCTGTCGGGCTTCGACGCCTCAAATGCAACGGATGCAGCGCAGATGTTCGCTGGCTGCTCTAGCTTGAAATCTTTAAATTTGACGGGTTTCGATACCTCAAACGTAGAGAATATGTTGGGGATGTTCATGGAGTGCTCCAGCCTGGCGTCCCTCGACTTGTCACGCTTCGACACCTCAAAGGCAACCGATATGACAATGATGTTCGAAGGTTGTTCCAGCCTGTCGTCCCTCGATCTTTCGAGCTTCGACACTTCGAACGTTATGGGCATGGGGAAGATGTTCAAGGGCTGCTCTAGCTTGGTGTCCCTCGACCTGTCGAGTTTCGACACCTCAAATGTTGAGGTTGTGTTGGGAATGTTCGAGGATTGTTCCAGCTTGAAGTCTTTGGATTTGTCGAGTTTCGACATCTCAAAGGCGGAGTGGACAGATGCGATGTTCGACGGCATGAGCAGCCTGCAAGAGATGACGTTGGGCAAAGGGTTTGAGTCTGTGGAGGTGCCAGGCAACGTGGTTGTTACCTATTCCTCGGCGAATCCTGCGCCAGGCGCTGAAGACGACGAGGATCCTGCCAAGAATCCGGAGGATCAGGACGACAATCGGACCGACGACAACTTGCGGGACGGCGGCAACAAGCTTGCGGCCACGGGTGACCCTGTGCCCTTCGCCGTGATCCTGCTGTGCGTTGCGGGCGCGGCGGCGCTTGTCGTTGCGCTTGGCAGCAGGTTTGCGCTTGTAGAAGGGGTCCGCCGCCCGCGCCGCTAGCCTCACTCGGCTATGCTGACTCTGCGTCCCGCGCGCTCCTTCGCATCCATTCCTGCGCTATAATCGCTCCCGTTTGTTTGTCTCGATTTCGCGAAGGTTTGCATGGACCCGATAACGCTTGTCATTGTGTGCCCGCTGGTGTTTTTGGCGGGGCTGGTTGACTCCATCGCGGGCGGCGGCGGGCTCATCTCGCTCACGGCGTATTTGCTGGCGGGGCTGCCCGCGCACACGGCGCTCGGCACGAATAAGTTGTCCTCGGCGGTAGGCACGGCGGTGGCGTGCGGGCGCATGGCGCGCGGCGGGTTCGTGCAGTGGCGGCTCGCGCTGCCGGCGGCGGTCGGGGCGCTTGCGGGCTCGGCCGCGGGCGCGCGCTTGGCGCTGCTTGTGCCCGACGGCGTGTTCCAGATGCTCATGGTGGTGGCGTTGCCGCTGGTGGCGGTGGCGGTTCTGCGCAAGCGCACGTTCGATGAGTCCGAGGACGGCGCACTCGCCGCGCCTTCGATCTCCCCGCGCCGCCAGCTTGCCGTTGTGGTGGCGGCTGCGCTTTTGGTGGGCTGCTACGACGGCTTCTACGGCCCGGGCACGGGCACGTTCATGCTGCTTGCGTTCACGGTGTTCGCCAAGTTGCCGGTGAAAGACGCCTCGGGCGAGGTGCGCGTGGCGAACCTCGCGTCGAACGTGGCGGCATGCGTGATGTTTCTGGCGCACGGCGTGGTGTGGGTCGAGCTGGGGCTGGTGGCGGCGGTGTTCAGCGTTGCGGGCAACTACATCGGCTCGGGTCTCGTGATGAAAGACGGCAGCCGCATCGTGCGCCCCATCGTCGTGGTGGTGCTGGCGCTCCTGTTCGCAAAAGTCCTGTTCGACCTTGTGGGCTAAGCGTACAAGCTATTCGTCGCTGCGAGCTTCTCGGCGCAGGTAGTCGGCGAGGAAGGGAACAGCGAACTCGAGCTTGCCGCGTTGCGGCGACTCGATAACGCCCGATTCTATGAGGCGTGCTCGGTACGGCTGGAAGGACGAATCGCTTGTTCCCAGGCGTGCAATGAGGTCGGATACTTTGCTTACGCCCTTGTCTTGAGCCATCGCATCGAGAAGGTCTCTGTCCCTATCCGACAGCGGCGCCAAAATGGGAGCGAATACGTTTTCCTCCATGTCGGCTCGCGCGCTCTTTTCCGCTTGGGCAAGAACGGCGTTGGTCACGGTTCTCGTTTCTTCCGTATAGCGAACAAGGTAATACCCCACGAGTTGCATAAGGTAAGGAAACCCCTTTGCGCTTGCGGCGGCTTCGTCGAGAAGACCGTCGGGACACGTGATGCCCAAAGATATGAACGCGTTGGCGTAGTATGCGCGTATCTCCTGCGTGGAGATGGGGCGCAGCCGCATCTTGCGGGCGCGATTGAGGAACGTGAGCACGTTGTCGTTCAAGATGCTCGACACGGCGTGGGGAAGTCCCGCCATGCCGATGGCGATGTTCTTTCCGTCGCCCACGAGGTTTTGATAGGTGGTGGCAAGCTGTCGCATCTTGTCTGACGTCTGCGCTTCGTCGACGAGGATAAGCACGCCCTTTCCGTGTTCTGCCAGCTTGTCGCACAGAAGACCAAGTTTGACGCGGAATCCGTAGCTCCTTTGCGTTTCCTCCGTGAAGGTAAGCCCGAAGGAGAAACCCAAAGCACCCGCATTGAACCCCGCCACGGGCTTTTTCTTCTCGTCGATGTATTGCGCGCCGTTGATTTGGATAAGCTCGATAATTTCGCTCAGCATATCCTCGTTGTGGCTGACGCGGGCGACAACGAAGTTTTGCCTGACGGCGCGGTCCTCAAACTCAAGGAGAAGAGCCGTTTTGCCCATGCCGCGCTGCCCAAGCATGAGCGTGCATCGATCGCGCGACCCGATTGGTTGCCTAAGGCCTGAGATGAGGTCGTCAAGCTCTCGATCTCTGCCGACTATTTGCGCAGGGCGACTTCCAAACGTGGGGTGGAACAAAGGGATGCTCGCCATTCGATGCTCTCCTTTATGATCTTTTATGATTGTTTATGATCCTTTATGATTTGTCAACTTGCGTGTTGCGTAAACTCTTCCTTAAAACGCGAAGTGTCTCTGCTTCGCTTACTCGACAGACGTGCGCTCGACCAGGACGGAAAGCTCGAAAGCGACCCGTCGATTTCGCCCTTGTTGAGCGCAGCCGTCGGGCCGCTCGCTTGGCTTCGCCTTAGAAAAGCTCGGGATCCTTGTATGCTTCGTAATCCTTCTGTGGAAAAGGTGGAAAGGAAGGCAATCTTCGCGTCGAGCAACGTGCCCTGTTATTGCTCTCGGCTGTGAAAAGGACCACGTAACGGCTCGCTTCCCCAAGCTTCGCAAAAATGCTCTATAATTATTACGTTAACAAAACTTTTTTATACGCAATAATTATCTTGGCGGAGAGAAGAGGCGGGATCGATCATGGTGAGCACAAAAGAGGCTGCTCAACGGCTTGGGATATCGGAAACGCGCGTGCGAACGCTTCTCGGTAATGGGCAGCTTGACGGGGAGAAAATCGGTCGCACGTGGGTTGTGTCCGAGGCGTCGGTCGAGCGCCGCCGCAAAAGCAGCGTTCACGCAGGCCGGCCGCGAAAGAGACATTCCGAAGTCCAAACGGATGCTCGCGCTGGTGCGTCCAGCGAAGAGCGATCCTGCCATGCAGAAGTTGCGCACGAGCTTTATCTTGCATGTAAGGCTAATCTTTCGGGGGTTTTTCGGTTTGACGCGCTCGATGAAACCGAGAGCGCCGAAGAAGAGCGCTTTTACATTGCCGTCGCCAATTTCTTCCTTCAAGAAAAACAGCGAATGCTCGTCGAGCAGGGCGTGTTCTAATGAGTGGTCAGCTGCTTTATATCATTTTCGCGGGAATCAACGGTGCGGGAAAGTCAACGCTTTATCGCTCGGGTTTATGGAGCGTGAGCGAAGAAGAGCGAACCCTTCCGCGAGTCAATTCGGACGAGATCATCGTGGAGCACGGGTGGGATTGGGCGAACCCTTGCCATCAAATCCAAGCAGGAAAAGAGGCTGTCAAGCGCATCAAAACTCTTTTTGACCAGCGCGCATCGTTTAACCAAGAGACAACGCTTTCTGGGCATGCCATTATGCGCAACATCAAGCTTGCGAAAGAACTCGGCTACTACGTTGTTCTTTATTACGTCGGTGTCGAAGATCCGTCTATTGCGAATGCGCGTATAAAGCATCGAGCGGAAATCGGCGGGCACTACATTGATGCGGCAACCGTTGAGAAACGTGCGGCGGCGTCAATGGAGAACCTCGCTGAGGCTATTCCTCTTTGTGACGAGGTGATTTTGTTCGACAACACCTATGGGTTAACCTGCGTGGTGCGATATAGGGAAAACAAACTCGAAAAGTTTGCGTTCGGACGGCCTGTCGCGTGGTTCGAGAAGATTGTTTTCCCGTGAGTGCGCTAACCCTGCCCGTGTTTCCCAACGCCATCCCGTCCGATACGCATGTCGTCGTGCGCTACAGCAGCATGTCGGCTTTGACGCGTGCGACGGTCTCCGCGCCTTCGAGGGCTTCCAGGATAGCGAAGCCGAAGTCGTAGGCTTGGCCTGGGCCGCTGGCGGTAACGATGTTGCCGCTGCGATGCGCGCCGATCACGTGTTGGTAGGCTCCTGCGGGGAAGGTGCCCTCCTCGCAACCGGGGTAGCAGGTGGCGGTGCGTCCCTCGAGCAGCCCCAGGTTCGCCAGCAGCATGGGCGCAGCGCAGATGGCCGCCACGATGCGCTGCTCATTTGCCGCCGCCGCGCGAAGCTCCGCGCACAGCGCCTCGCAGGCCGACAGGTTCTCGAACCCGCCCATGCCGCCCGGCAGCACCAGCGCGTCGAACGAGCCCAAGTCAACGCTGCCCACCAGCGCGTCGGCGCACAGCGTGGTGCCGTAGGCCGACTTCACCTCAAGCGTCGGCATGACCGACACGCACGTGACTGCCACACTACCGCGCGTGAGGATGTCGATGGGTGCCACGGCCTCGGTCGGCTCGCATCCGTCGCCGAGGAAAACTGCCGCCGTCTTTGTCATGTGGAGCTCCTTTCTGAAGTTGAGCGCAACGCGCCCTGCTGGCTCTGCGTGCTAGTCTATCACGGGTGCGCGTTGCGTTTCTCATCGAACGGCGCAGCAGGGGGAGGCGAGGAGGAGCGTTTCCGGGTGCGACAATCAACTCGGCATCTGTTACGCCCTTGTTTTGTCGTTGGAGCGACATGCGCGTTCAGGTAAATTCGCTATACTTTTGCGAAAAGCGGCACGAGGCGAAGGGGCGGGCATGGGTAGCAAGAAGCGCAGCGCGTGGGCGAAGCAGAAGGCGGCGTTCGCGGCGGGGCTGGCCGAGGGCGAGCGCGGCGGCGGTTACGGTGCTGGGCGTGGCGGTTACGGCGAAGACGACCTCGCGGGCGCCTTCGCCGAGTTCGACGACGTTTTCACGCGCGAGGACCGGCGCCGCGCGGAGGCGGCTGAGCAGCGCGAGGCGGCGCTGCGCGACAAGGCGTGCGAGTCGAAGAACCGCTACGCCACGCGCGCCGAGGCGGAGGAAAACCTGGCGTGGTGCGAGTCGCAGGGGCGGCGTGGGCTGCACATCTACCGCTGCGACTACTGCGGCGGCTGGCATTTGACGTCGAAGCCGCAGCGCGGGCGCTCGGGGGCGTAAGGGCTGCGCATGGCGGGCAACGGGGAAATCAACGCGTTGGACAGCGCGGGCGGCAACGACATCCGGATCGACCTTGCGCGCATGGTGCCGCGCTTGCGGCCGCACAACCTGCAGCGCGAGCTTTTGGTGCGCGCGGCGAAGGTAAAGCCGCGGGCTGTTGGCGCTGCGGGCGCCGAAGCGAGCACCGAGGGTGTTACTGTCGACGGCGCCAAGGAGTCCGCAAGCCTTGCGCCCGCGCCCGCC
Source organism: Eggerthellaceae bacterium (assembly GCA_030524475.1). Lineage (GTDB taxonomy): Bacteria > Actinomycetota > Coriobacteriia > Coriobacteriales > Eggerthellaceae > CAAEEV01. Next base: position 6,547 of record JAUNGO010000044.1, read on the forward strand.
CGCGCGCCGCAGCCCCTGCGTGCCGTCGACGCCACGGCGGGCTTCGGCTCCGACGCGCTGCTTTTGGCGGCGGCGGGCTTTAACGTGCAGCTGTTCGAGCGCAACCCCGCGATAGCGGCCGCGCTGCGCGAGGCGCTCGATCGCGCCGCGCAAACGCCCGAGCTGGCCGAGGCGGTAAGCCGTATGCGCCTCACCCAAACCGACAGCATAGTCGCGCTGCCTCAATTGCCCGAGCCGCCCGACGTTATCGTGCTCGACCCGATGTTTCCCGCCAAGCGCAAAAGCGCCGCTTCGCGCAAGAAGGCGCAGCTGCTGCAACACCTTGAGCAGCCCTGCGCCGACGAGGACGCCCTGCTGCAAGCCGCCCTGGCGGCGCACCCGCGCAAAATTGTGGTGAAACGCCCGCTCAAAGGCCCCTACCTGGCCGACGTCAAGCCCAACTACAGTCTCAAAGGAAAAGCCGTGCGCTACGACGTCATCGTGCCTGTCCCCTCGACCGCCGATAACCCCCTTCGCGGGTAACCCCTTCGTCGGAGTAGCCGTTCCGCTGGTCTCGAGGCATACGCCCCACCGGTCGCAGGGCGCGCATCGCGCGTTCGCTGCTTCGCCGGTCATAGGGTGTACACTACGCGTTCGCTGCTCACTGACCGCAATGCGCACGTCGCGCGCTCGCCGCCTCGCCAGCCGCAATGCGTACGCCGCGCGCTTGCCGCCCCGCCATGCGGTTTTTCGCCGTTCCGATCTCATCTGGATACGCCCGGAGGCGTGGTTCAAGAACCGCCGTTTGAGCGGTAAACGGTTGCGCACGCTCGGCGAACGACATAAATCTCCCAAATTGTCTCTTCGCAGAAACACTTTCCAAAAACTGTCTCATGTTGTGAGACGCATTCGATTTTTGCTCCAAACACGTTAACGACAAACGAATTTCAGCGCCCTAAACTCACCCGCAGATGCCGAGGCGCACCGCCAAGGCGTCGAATCGAAGGCAAGAAAGCAATCGAAAGGGGAAAGAGGGGGATATGGGCGAAGAAGCCAAAAAGGCCAGAATCGATCAAACTGGCCGCGCCTGGGTGGTTGCCATCGTGGCAATCCTGGCGTCGATTCTGATCTCGGTCAACAACAACAAGCTCCCGGCTACCGCGTCGCTGGTTCTGCCGGCGCTCGGCATCGACACGACGCAGCTGAGCTTCCTCATGTCGCTCAACGGCTATGTCGGCTTCGTGCTGGCGTTCGTCGCCGCGGGCATCATCATGAAGTTCGGCACCAAGCGCGCCACCGTTATGGTGCTCGTTTGCGCGCTGGGCGGCGCCGTCATCAGCGCGGCGGCCCCCACCTACGACTTGCTCATGGTCGGCCGTCTCATCGAGGGCGTCGGGTACTCCTGCATCGGCACGGTGGTGCCGGTTTTGTTCTCCGAGTGGTTCCCGCCGAACAAGCGCGGCGTCCCGATGGGCATCTTCAGCGTGTGGGTGCCGCTGGGCTCCATGTTCATCATGGGCACGTCGGGCTTCTTCTTCAACGTGAACGACCCGTCGTCTTACCACATGGTGTTCTGGTTTGTGGTGGCCCTGCTCGTCGTCATCCTGGTGGCGTGGATCGTCGCCGCGAAGAACCCTGAGCACTCCTACCTGGCCGAGGAGGCCGACCCGAACGCCCCCAAGCCGAAGGTGTCCGAGGGCTTCAAGAGCCTGTCGTGCTGGATCGCCATGGTGGCCTTCGCCGCGTTCGCACTGGGCACGGCGTGCGTCATGAACTTCGAGACCCTGTACATGGTGCAAACCATGGGCATGGACCAAGCCGGAGCGAACGCCACGTTCAACCTCGTGAACGTCGCCGTGGTCATCGGCGGCATCGCCATCGGCTTTGTGCTCAACAAGGTTACCGGCACCTCCGCGCGCCTGGTCATCCTGGCGGCAAGCTCGGCGGTGCTCGGCGTGTGCTTCGCGATGGCCTACACCGTGACGCCCGAGATGATGACCGTGTGGATGATCGTCTTTGGCCTGTCCAACGGCATTGTGCCCGCCATCTTCTTCACGATGGTGGCCGACATCGCCCCGCGCCCCGAGCTGGCAAGCGTGTCCTCCACGCTCATGAGCTTGGGCCAGTGCGTCGGCGGCATCCTGTTCGGCGTGGTCGGCGCCATCGTGGCGTCGGGCTGGGGAGCGGCGACCGGCGTGCTCGCGGCGGCAGGAGTCGTTTTGTTCGCGGGCTCGGTGGCCCTGCTCTTCGTCCTGAAGAAGCGCGGCGGCAGCCAGGCGTAAGGGCAGCGGAAGGTGCGCACTTCCTAGGCGCGCCGCGGGCGCGTGCCGCATGCCACTCGGCACGCGCCCGCAGTTCGCAGCCCGCACGTCACGGCACAACGCGGGGCGCGTCCCCTTCAAGCGCCCCGCAACGCAATCGGCACCATGCGCGTTTTCACAACGTGCTGGAAGCATACAAGCGAGAGAGGAAAAGCTGATGGAATTTGAAAACGACCTTGGCAAGCCTTGGAAGTTCCAAGACGGAGACTTCACGGTTGTCCGCTCGTCGGTATGGTCTCCTCCGGGATGCCATCCGGTGGGATGCGGCATCAAGCTCTACGTTGACAAGGACGGCAAGCTCGACCACGTCGAGGGCGACGAGAACGACCCGATCACCAAAGGCCGCCTGTGTCCCCGTTGCGTCGCGCTGAAGGACTACGTGTACAACCCCTCGCGCGTCGTGTACCCCATGAAGCGCGACCACAGCAAGCGTGGCCAGGCCGACGCCTGGGAGCGCACCACGTGGGACGACGCCCTCGACATCATCATGGAGAACTGGAAGCGCCTGACCGACCAGTACGGGCGCAAGACGATGGCGATCTTCGTGGGCACCGGCCGCGACGGCATGCTGTCCCAGGACTTCCAGCTGTCGATTTTCCGCACGCCGAATTTGGCCTACACGCAGTCGGGCTACGCCTGTTACCAGCCGCGCATGATGGCCTCCCAGATGGTGCTCGGCGCGCTGTACCCCGAGCTCGACTACGCCGGCGGCCTCGAGGGCGGCTACGACGACCCCGAGTACCAGGTTCCCGAGCTCATGGTTCTGTGGGGCAAGGCGCCGCTCGAGTCCAACCCCGATGGTTTCTTCGGCCACGCGATCATCGACCTCATGAAGCGCGGTGCGAAGCTCATCAGCGTCGACCCGCGCGTGAACTGGCTGAACTCGCGCTCCGAGCTGCAGCTGCGCCTGCGCAACGGCACCGACGCCGCGCTGGCCATGGCGTGCTGCAACATCATCATCTCCGAGAAGCTCTACGACGCCGAGTGGGTTGACAAATGGACGTACGGCTTCGAGGAGTTCTCCGAGCGCGTGAGCCACATGACGCCCGAGAAGGCCGCCGAGATCTGCGAGCTGCCGGTTGAGGACATCTACACCTTCGCCCGCACTTACGCGGCAGCCAACCCGGCCGCCATCGCCTGGGGCCTGGCGTTCGACCAGAACACCAACGGCATGCAGGCGGGCCACTGCGTGCTGGCCATGATCGCCATGTGCGGCAACCTCGACGTGCCGGGCGGCAACATCATCGCCGACCTTTCCATGCCCGAGGACCTCACCGCCGAGGCCGCTGCCGGCCAGGCGGGCAACAACACCGACACGCGCTCGTTCATCACCGAGGGTTGGTACCAGATGACCGACGAGGAGCGCGCCGAGTGCGTCGGCATGGACAAGTTCCCGCTGTACTGCAACCAGATCACCGGCGCTCAGGCCGACTGCGTGCTCGACACGCTGGAAACCGAGAAGCCCTATCCCATCCGCATGGCGTGGATCGCCAACTCCAACACGCTGGCGCCCACCAACTGCGCCGAGCCCACGCGCTGGCACAACGCCATGGTGAAGTCGATCGAGTTCGGCTTCGGCACGGACTGCTTCATCACCCCGACCATCCAGGCGGTGTGCGACGTGTTCCTGCCCATCTCCACGGTGGCCGAGCACGACGGCGTGAACCGCACGCACTACGGCGCGGCGTCCATCACCACCGGCTGCGGCAACAAGGCCATCACGGTGGGCGAGGCCAAGTGCGACCTCGAGATCTACACCCTGCTCGCCGAGCGCATGGCCGCCATGTTCCCCGACGACCCGAAGGCCACCTTCGCGCACGAGAAGTACCCCGACTACCACGACTACCTCAACAAGAACCGCCTGGAGGGCCGCCACACCTTCGACGAGGTCAAGGAGCTCGTGAAGTTCAAGCGCAAGGTGTACTACCGCAAGTACGAAACCGGCAAGCTGCGCCCCGACGGGCAGCCCGGCTTCCTCACCTCCACGGGCCGCATCGAGCTGTGGTCGACGGCGTACTACCAAAACGGCATGGACCCGCTGCCGTACTACTACGAGCCCGACCAAAGCCCGCGCATCCCCGACGCGCGCGCCATCGAGATGCAAAACGAGATCGCCAAGAGCCCGTTCATTCCCGACGAGGACCGCGCGAAGTGGCATGAGCGCGACATGGACCACAAGGAGATCATGGAGAAGTACCCCTTCATCCTCTCCACGGGCGCGCGCCGCTTCACGTCGTTCCACTCGGAGCATCGCCAGATCGCCATCCTGCGCGAGATCAACCCGAACCCGCTTTTGGAGATCAACCCCGCCGACGCCAAGCGCATCGGCCTGACCGACGGCCAGTGGTGCCGCATCGAGAACCAGTACGGCTCAGCGAAGTACAAGGCCAAGGTGTCGCAGAAGGTGCGCGAGGGCCACGTGGAGGCCGAGCACGGCTGGTGGTTCCCCGAGCAGGACGGCAGTGAGCCGAGCCTGTTCGGCGTGTTCCAGACCAACTGCAACGACCTGGTGCCGACGCACCACAACAACGAGCTGGGCTTGGGCGCACCGTACAAGTCGAACTGCTGCAACGTGGTGCCCATCGCCGAGAACCTCGATGTTGACATGGTTGAATTCGACAAACGATTCGGAGTGAAGTAATCATGCCTAAGTACGCTCTTCTCATCGACTACGAATACTGCACCGGCTGCCACACGTGCGAGGTGGCCTGCAAAGAGGAACATCACCTTCCCGTGGGCAAGTGGGGCATCCGCCTGTACACGGACGGCCCGTGGCAGAAAGACGACGCCGACGACCAAGGTCACAGCTTCAACTTCAACCACATCCCCGTGCCGACCGACCTGTGCGACCTGTGCGCCGAGCGGCTGGGCCGCAACCGCGAGCCGGTGTGCGTGCACAACTGCCTGGGCGACTGCATGCGCTTCGGCACCATCGAGGAGATGGCCGCTGAGCTGGCGAAAAAGCCCAAGCAGGTGATGTGGGCTCCCACCGAGGCGGAGTAGGCCGCACATCTCGTCAGGAGGGGCCTGACGAAAACGACGCGGGGGCGCGGCGCGGCCTGCAAGGGCGAAGGCCGCGCCCCCTTTTACAACTACGGCGGCTTTCGCGGCACGCGGCGCGCGGGCACGGGCACAGGCCTGGGGCCTGGGCGCGGTCGCGGTCGCGGAAGCTCGCGACAAGGGGGCTTTTATGGGGTTTGAGGTTTCTGCACGCGCCCGCGGCGCCGACTCGGCGCTGCCGGTCGTGGGCATACTGGCACTGTTCTGCTGCATGAGCGAGTTTGCCATCCTGACGCCGTCCATCGCGGCGTTCTCGCACCACTTCGCCGACACCGACGTGACCACCATCATGCTGGCGAACAGCATAACTGGCATCGTGTCGGTGCCGGTGAGCATGGCGGTGGGCGCGGTGCTGCACAAGGTGGGCTTCCGCCGCGCGGCGTTGACGGGCATCCTCATCATGTCGCTGGGCGGCGCGTTCCCGTTTCTGCTGCCCGACATCACCGAGTACGGCTACGTCATCTTCTCGCGCGTGGTCGTGGGTGTGGGGCTGGGCATCATGTTCCCGGTGGGCAACGCCACCATCATCGCGCTGTACGACGGCGAGCGACGCAGCCGCCTTTTGGGCTGGGGCATCACCATCCAGTTCGTGTTCAACCTCATCTACACGACGGTGGCGGGGTATCTGACCGAGATCGGGTGGAACTACTCGTTTCTGGCGTACCTCATCGGGTTGGTCCCGCTTGTCGTCGCGTTTCTGTGGATGCCCGAGGCGAAGGACGTGGTGGCGAAGGGCCGCGCCGCCGAGGCGCAGGCCGCAGCTGCCGCGGACGCTGCGGGCGCTGAGAACGCCACGGGCATGGGCGCGGGCCAAGGGCGCGCTCGCGAGGCCCTGCCGCGCTCGGTTTGGGGCTACGCCCTGTTCGCCCTGGCGGGGTGGACGTGCGTCGTTACCGTGCAGGTGGTGACCTCCACCGTGCTCGACGTGCGCCAGCTGGCGGGCCCGGGCGAGGCGGCGCTCGTGATCAACTGCTGCGGCATCGGCACCATCCTGTGCGGCCTGGTGTTCCCGTACCTGGTCAGGCTGTTCGGCGGGCGCCTGTTCGGCGTGTCGGCGGCCGTGGTGGCGGTGGGCATCGTGCCGTGTTTGGTGGCGCAGAGCACGGCAGTCTACGCACTCGGCGTGTTCTTGCTGGGCTTCGGCGGCTCGGCGTTCTTCACGGCGGCGCAAAACGCCACGGGCAACATCGCGCCGAAGTCGCGCGTGGCGTTCGTGAGCGGCATCATGACGTCCATGATGAACCTCGGTCCGTTCATCGGCCCGTACCTGTTCGCCGCGTCGATGGCCGCCGTGCCGAGCATGGGCACCGACACCATATTCCCGGTGCTGATCGTTATTGCCGCGGCGTGCGCGGCGGTTGGCCTGGCCCACCCGATGCGGGCGCTGGTGCAGAAGGATCCTGCGGCTTGAGCGGTGTGTTCAGCAGGTTGAACAGCTCCTGCGGGATGCACTCGCACATCCAGGTGCACACCTCCTCGAGCGTGGCGTCGTACTTGCCGTTGTGCCACGCGGGAAACAGATAGGTCTCGGTGAGCACGACGGAGTTCACCTGGATGCGCAGTCGCTGCGTGACCTCGACGCCGCGGTCGTTGGTGAGCGTGCGGAAGATGCGGTCGCGGCGGATGCGCGGCGCGATGCGGTCGAGCGAGTTGGCGTCGTCCGACTTGGCGGCGCTGGTGAAGAAGTGGACGTTGTCCATGATGAGGGCCTCGCTGATGAAGTAGCCCTCGTACCACGACAGCGTCTTGCCGATGCGGTCGGTGCCCTTCGCGCTGAGGAAGCGCAAGAACCACTCCACGACGTCGAATTTGTCGCGGAAGCAGCGGTAGAACGTGGCGCGGGACACGCCGGCCGCCTCGCAGATGTGGTTGACGCCGAGCCGGTCGAGCGACGTCTTGCCCATGAGGGTGTCGAGCGCGTTAACGATGGCGAGCTTGGTGTCGAGGTTCGCCTCGAGCCTGAGCTGCTCAGAAGATATTTCCGCGTGCTCCACGGTGTAGCCCCCTCTCATGTCGAGCAAACGCAGCCGTTGGGCTCATTGTAGCGCATGGGGGCGCCGCGGCGCGCGCGGCGTCTTGATTGAAAGGATTGCCACATGGCGCGATGCTTCTACTGTTGCCACTGCGGCAAATGCGGCCCCGCGTCGTACGACCCGCACCGCCTCGAGCCGGGCGAGTGCCCGGTGTGCGGTGCCAGAAACAAGGCCGAGGCGCGCGTGTGCGCGGCCTGCGGGAAAGCCCTGCCGCGCGCGGCGGGCGAAAAAACGAAGGGAGACGAAAAATGATCGACATGCGCAGCAGCGAACGTTTCGGGAAGGTTGCCTACATTCGCTACCAGGGCGGCGCGTTTGGCGAGGACACGACCGACAAACACATGGACGAGCCGATGCGCGTCGTGCTGGGCATGGGAGACGTGTGCCCGGGAATGGAACAGGCGCTGTTCGAGATGGAGGAGGGCGAGCGCCGCATCCTCATCATCAAGCCCGAGGACGCCTACGGCCCGCGCGACCCCCAGGCCATCGAGACGTACCCGCGCGTGATGCTGCCCGGCGGCGACAAGCTTGAGGTTGGCTCGGTTTTAGGGCGCATGAACCCGCAAAACGGCATCAAGATGCCCGTGCGGGTGATCGATGCCAACGAAACGCACGTGACGATGGACTTCAACCACCCGCTTGCGGGCAAGACGCTGCAGTACGAGGTTGTGCTGGACGGCGTGGAGTAGGCGCCGGAAGGCGGCAGGGCGCGGCGCATTTGGGGCTCGGGGAGCGGAAGGCTTCCCGAGCCGCCGCCCGAACCGCTGCTCTAACCTGCCGCCGCGCGCGGTCGCGCGCCGCTACTTTACCTGCACCAGCGAGAACACCTCGGCGTCGGTGACCTCGGCGATCTTCTCGCGCGGCCCCAAAAACTCAAGCTCCATCAAAAACCCGAGGCCCGCCAGCTTGCCGCCGAGCTTCTCCACCAGGCGCACCTGCGCGTTGGCGGTGCCGCCCGTGGCCACCAGATCGTCCACGATGAGCACCACATCTCCCGGCTTGACGGCGTCGGCGTGGATCTGCAGCGTGTCGGAGCCGTACTCCAGGTCAAAGTCCTCGCTGACGGTCTCGCGCGGGAGCTTCCCCGGCTTGCGCGCAGGCACGAACCCGGCGTGCAGCGCGCGAGCCACGGGCGCGCCCACCATGAACCCGCGCGCCTCGGCGCCCACCACCTTCGTCACGCCGCAGTCGGCGAAGTGCTCGGCGATGGTGTCGACGACGGCGGCAAACCCGTCGGCGTCGCCCAGAAGCGGCGTGATGTCCTTGAACACCACGCCCGGCTTGGGATAGTCGGGAAGGTCGACGATGAGGCTCTCGAAATCAAACTCTGCCATGGCGAATTTCCTTTCTTCCGCCGGCTCTACATCAACACGAACATGACGAGGAACGCGGCCGCCGCCACCCACATGAGCGGCTTCACCTCGCCGGCCTTGCCCTGCGCCACCTTGATGACGCAGTAGGAGATGAACCCAAGCCCGATGCCGTTGGTGATGGAGTAGGTCATCGGGATGCCCACGATGGTGATGAACGCGGGGAAGGCGTTCTCGATGTTGTGCCAGTCGATCTCGCCCACGTCGGTCATCATGAGGTAGCCCACGACCACCAGCGCGCCGCACGTGGCCGCGCTCGACACCATGCCCACGATGGGAGCGAAGAACGCGCATGCGATGAACAGCACGCCGATCACGATATTGGACAGGCCCGTGCGCGCGCCCGCCGCGGCGCCCGAGGTCGACTCCACGAAGCTGGTGATGGAGCTGGCGCCCAAAAAGCCGCCGACCGCCGCCGCCGCCGAGTCGACCATGAGGATAGGCTGCACGTCGTCGACGTTGCCATCCTTATCGACGAACTCGGCCTGCTCGCCCACGGCCACCACGGTGCCCATGGTGTCGAAGAAGTCACTCATCAGAAGCGAGAACACGAACATCAAGAGCACCGGTTGCAAAAACACTTGCAGGATTGCCATCGTGCCCGTGTTCGGGTCGGTTTGGAAGGGCGCGGCGAAGGCGCTGAAGTCGAGCCCGAAGTTCCACTCGGTGGGCATGACGGTGACGCCGAGCGGGATGCCCACGACGGTGGCCGCGATGATGGAGATGATGAGGCCGCCCTTCACGTGGAGCGCCTGCAGGATGACGGCGCACAGGATGGACACCAGCGCCACGATGCACACAGGCGAGGACAGCTCGCCGATGGCGATGAGCGTGGACTCGTCGGCCGCGATGATGCCGCCGCCCTTCAAACCGATGAACGCGATGAACAATCCGATGCCGATGCCGATGGCGCGGCGCAGGCTGACGGGGATGGCGTCCATGATGGCCTTGCGCAGGCCGCACAGCACCAGAATCAAAATAACGATGCCCTCGAGAAAGATGACGCTCATGGCCACGCGCCAGTCGACGCCGACCTCGCCGAGGCACAGCGTGTACGCCACGATGGCGTTGATGCCCATGCCCGACGCCAGCGCGATGGGGCGGTTAGCGATAAGGCCCATCGCAATCGTCATGACAGCGGCGCCTAGGCACGTGGCGGTCAACGCCGCGTTGAACGGAATGCCCGCAACCTCCATCATGGCCGGGTTCACGGCGATGATGTACGCCATCGCCAAAAACGTGGTCAGGCCGCCGATAACCTCGTCGGCCACCGAGCTGTTGCGCTCGGTAATCTTGAAGAACTTGTCCACCCTCAATCCCTTCCTTGAATGTTGGCGGGCGCCGTTGGCCCGCAAGGGGTCATTCTAGCAAACGGCGGGGAAGGTGGGGAAGATGGGCGTGGCGTGGGTTTGCGTGCGGGCACGATGGATGGCGCGCGGGGCGGCGAAGCTGCTGGGGTTGATGGCGCGCGGGGCGGCGAAGCCGGCGCAGCGCTTCGTTCAGAAGCTTCGCAGCCTTCGCTTCGCGCCGCGTCGGCTTCGCCGATACGTTGTCGGGTGCTATCTCGTGCGCTTGACGGCGCAGACGAAGAAGCCTTCGAACTCGTTGGTCGGTTTCACGCACGCCGCGCCCTCGAGGCTGCAGGGGAGAAGCGGCACGTCGCGCAGCAACGTTTGAGGCAGCGGCACGATTTCCGCCTCCCCTTGAAACGGCGCCACGTCGTTGGCGCTTCTCGCCGCGCCCTTGCCGCGGCCGCGTTTTCCGTGCTTGCCCTTGGGCGCTTGCTGCGACTTGGCGCGACCCGCGCCCGAAAGCACGCTCTCGACGAGCCGCTCGTTTTCCTCGGGCAACACCGAGCACGTGGCGTACACCACGATGCCGCCCGGGCGCACGGCGGCAAGCGCGCGGTTCAGGAGCGCGCGTTGGGTGGCGACGCTGCGGGTCAGGAGCTCGGCCGAAAATCCGCCGCAGTAGGAGCCGCCCGCAAGCGAGACGGTGCCCGACCCCGAGCACGGCGCGTCGAGCAGCACCTTGTCGAAGGTGAAGAACTCGTCGAGCCGGCGGGCGTCGCATTCCATCACGTTGCAGCGGGTCACGCCCTGTTTTTCCAGGTTGTGGCGCAGCTTTTGCGCGCGCACGGGGTTCTTCTCGCAGGCGGTCAGGCAGGCGGCGTCGCCCGAAAGCGCCGCCAGGTGACAGGTTTTGCCGCCGGGGGCCGCCGCCATGTCGAGTATGTTCTCGCCCGACTGGGGGTCAAGCGCCAGCGCGGGCAGCATGGCCGAGAGGCTTTGCAGGTAGATTTCGCCGCGCTCGTAGAGGGGCAGCGCGCGCAGGGCGTCCTCGCTGCGGGGAGCAACGACGAAGGCGTCGCGGCAGAAGGCGGGCGCGCGCCAGGCTATGCCCGCCGCGTCGAGCGCCGCCGCCACGGCGTCGGGCGTGGTTTTGAGGGTGTTCGCGCGCAGCGTGGTGGCGCGGGGCGCCGCGTAGCCGGCCAAGACGTCGTCGACGGCGGGCGCGTCGTAGCTGGCGTTCAGGTGCTCAAGCAGCTCGGGCGGCAGCCCCGCGGCAAGCGCGGCGTCGGCGCGGCTCGTCTCGGTCTCTTCCACGGTTGCCGGGCCCTAGCGAATCGTGACGCCCTCGGGCAGCTCGACCGACTTCCAGTCGAACTCGTCGGCGTCCTCGTCGCTTTCGGTGCGCACAACCGCCGCGGGCTTTTCCTCGCGCGGCTTGCCGAACACGTCGTTGAACGCGTCGAAGGAGGCGCGCGGCACGGCGAACACCACGCGTGCCACCGCGCCCGGGTGCGCGTCGATCCATGCGCGGAACAGCCCCGTGACCTGTTGCGCGTCGTACCCCAAGCGCCCGCAGGCAAACGCGTTCACCACAAGCGTCTCGCACTCGCTCACGGCGGCGATGCGCATGATAGCCTCGACGCGCTGCGCAAGCGCGTTGTCGCACTCGCGCTCGGAGCGGTGGTTCTCAAGCGCGCGGGCGCGCAGCGGCTCGGCCACCGCGATCACGCCCACGCGGCGGATGTTGCCCTCGCGCGAGAACACCACGTCGGGCAGATACGCCGCGCGGTCGGTGAACAGCTGACCGCGGCGGTAGTCGCGGTTGGCGTCGTGGAAAGTGCGCTTGATGCCGCGCAGCACCTGGTAAAGGTTGCTTTCCGCGCACAGGATTTGCTCGGGGCCGAACGCGCCGTCCTCGTAGGCGCCGCCGGGGCGCGTGAACGACGCCGGGTCGACCACGGCAACCTTGCCCTGGCCGTGGCGGTAAAGCGCCTCGGGGGCAAACGCGGTGGTGACCAGCGTCTCGGTGGCGTCGGACGCCGCCTCAGGCAGCTCAAGCTCGCGCGCCTCGCCTTCCTCGTAGATGATTGACGCCTCCACGGTTGCCGCCGTGTCGCCGGCGAAAGCGCCCTTCATGAGCGATTCGTGCTTGGCGGCCTGCGCGCGCCTCTCGTCCCTGTCTGCCATGATGCCTCCTGCTGCTCGTTTGCCTGTGTATGTCAGAAGCCATCATAGCCGACCAAGAACGATTGCGCGGCGCGCGCAAACCATTCAAGACGGAACTTCCATTCCCACGCCGCCCGCTCGCCTCGTTCGAGTCTGCGCCGCCCGCTCGCCTCATGCAGCGCGGCGCCCTTCTGCGCCTAGCTCTGCGTCGAGAGGAAAATCTGCAGCGACATTTGCTCGATTTGGTCTTGCATCTCCTCGATGCCGTCGACGTGCGCGTCTTCCTCGACGAGGATCTCCTGCAGCATGTCGCGCGTGGCGTAGTCGAGCACCTCGCCCGCCAGCGCGATGGCCTTGTTGTAGCGTTTCACCGTTTCCGTCTCAAGGTCGAGGTCGGCGTCGAGCTGCGCGGGCACGTCGGCGCCGATGGTCATTTTGTTCAGGTTC
>JAUNGO010000045.1 GCA_030524475.1 Eggerthellaceae bacterium
GCCCCATCATCGTGAACGCGCCCACCGTCAACCACGGCGGCTCGGGCGGGTCGGGCGGCAACTATTCAGGCGATCCCGACAACAACGGCCCCAACGACCCCAATCGTAAGCCCTATTCCAACGTGCCGCGCGACCCCCAGCGAAAAAACAACGACAGCGGATGCGGAACCGTTGTGGCCGTGGTGGCGGTCATCGCGTTCGTCTTGCTTGCGTTTGCCCTGTTCGGCGGCTTCAACAGCTGTTCGTCGAGCAGCGTTGCGGCCTCGACGGTCGAGCGTCAGGCGCTTCCCCAGGGCAGCGTCGTCGAGACCGGCTACTACACCGACAAAGACGGCGGCTGGATATCGAGCTCCAACACGCTTGAGCAGGGCATGCGCCAGTTCTACATGGAAACCGGCGTGCAACCCTACCTCTACATCCTGCCGAACGGGCAGTCAACCTCAACCGCCGAGCTCAGTCGCCTGTCCGACGAGCTCTACGGCCAGCTGTTCCAGGACGAGGCGCATTTTCTGCTCGTGTTCTGCGACAACGGCAACGGCAGCTACAACTGCGGCTATACCGTGGGATCGCAGGCCAAAACCATCATGGACGCCGAGGCGCTCGACATCTTCGCCGACTACCTCGACCGTTACTATGCCGACTACTCCCTCAGCGAAGACGAGCTGTTCGCCAACGCCTACGCCGACACCGCCGAGCGCATCATGAGCGTGACCCCCTCGCCCGTCGTGCCCGTGGCCGTATGCGTCGCCGTGGTGGTTGTGGCGCTCGTGCTGAAGCGGCGCCGCGAGGCAAAGGAGCGCGAGCACATTCGCCAACAGGAGATTCTCAACACGCCGCTCGAGAAGTTCGGCGACGCCGAGGTCGAGGAGTTGGCGAAGAAATACGAGCAAGAACAGCGGAAGGCGAATTAAGCAGCGGTGCGCGGCGCAGGGGCGCGTTAAGCTTTGGCACGCACGCCGCGCGCCGCATCCAACCAGGGTAGAACTCCGCGAACCGCGCGGGGAAGCCATAAAGACGGCTCACGAGCCAGACAGGAGAACGAACATGGGCAACATCCTCGACCGTTTTGCCAGCATTATCAAGGCGAACATCAACGACCTGCTCGACCGGGCCGAAGACCCCGAGAAGATGGTCGAGCAGTACATGCGCGACATGACCGAGAGCTTGGCCGAGGTACGCGAGGCAACCGCCGGCGTTATGGCAGAGGAGGCGCGCTGCAAGCGCCTCGTCGACGAGAACCAGGCCGAGATCGACCGCTACGAGAGCCTGGCCCGCAAAGCGCTGACCGCCGGCGAGGAGGGCGACGCGCGCACGTTCCTCGCGAAGAAGCAGGAGCTTGCGGGTCGCGCCGAGGGCTTGAAGGTGGCTTACGACGCCGCGCACGAGAACGCCGAGAAGATGCGCCAGATGCACGACAAGCTGGTAAGCGACATCGAAACGCTCAAGGCGCGCAAGGAGACCATCAAGGCGAAGGCCGCCGTGGCGAAAACGCAGCAAAAGGTGAACGAGATGACCGGCGCCGGCGACCGCGCCGAAGGTGCCATCAGCGCGTTCAACCGCATGGAGGCCAAGGCCGACGAGATGCTCGACCGCGCCAACGCGATGGAGGCGCTTTCGGCCAAGCCGGTCGACGCAGCGGCCGAGTTGGAGAAGAAGTACGCCGAGGCCGGGGCAAGCGCCGCCGTCGACGACGATCTGGCGCGCCTGAAAGCGGAAATGGGCCTCGCGTAAGGGCAGCGCCCTCGTGGACGCTCCCGCGCAGCGTCGAGTCGTGCCTTCTGCCTTGACAGGGCAGACGGAACTTCCTGCTCCACGATCTACTTCACGATCAAAACTGGCTTGTTCGTCTTGTGCAACACCGAGTAGCACACGCTGCCGAGCATACCACGCACGGCCCCAAGGCCGCGATGGCCCATGACAATGCAATCGTAATTGCCTTCCGCCGCGTAAGCCGTGATGGTGTCGTGCGGCGATCCGTTCACGATGGAAATGTCAACCACGTCGGTACCCGCGACAATATCGGCAATATCCGCAGCAACGCGCTCGGTTTCCTCACGCGCCGCCTCTTCGCCCACATCGGCAATGGCCGTCATGTCAAGAGAGTCCCCCAACACGCCCGACATGCGACTGGCAATCTTGAACGTCTCGGCGTTGTAGTCGTGCCAATCGACCACGTTCAGCACGGTCACCGACGCATCAGGAACGTCTTTAACCAGGTCAATGGCCTCGGCGAGCGCGTGACGCGCTGGATCAGACTTGTCGTAGGGCACCAAAACCTTCTTGTACATAACCCCTCCTCAAGATAAAGCCTCGACGCGCCGCGCGCGGTTGCAAGCGCTGCGGGCACGCCCCTACGTCGCCATCTTAGCGCATAGGGGCGCAACTTGAAACAAGGATCTAGAAGCGCTTTTGCGCGGATATGGAAACGTGGAAGCGGAGCCCATTCGTCGCGCTCATACTTTCGCCCACGTCCGCGCGCTCCCCTTGCGCCGCCGCTTACGCGCCGTCCCTTTGCGGAACCCCGGCTTCTACGACGCCGTCGACGCGGCCGACCGCCTCGTGCGCGAATGCCGCCGCTAAAACACGATCCCCAAAGCGTTGACGACAAGACCCCACGCCACGCCCGTGACGTAGAGCGCGCCCACGATGCATACGTTCTCGCGCGCGCTGCGGTTGGTGCGCGCCAGCACGAGCAAGCCCACGCCCGCGCTCACAAGCAAACCCGCCAGCATGGCACCCGCGCCGAGCACGCCTTCCAAGTACAGCTGCGCGATAACCACGCTGGCCGCGCAGTTGGGAATGAGACCCACAAGGCTGGCCGCCAGCACCGACAGTGCCGAGTTCGCGCCGATAAATTGCGCGAGCGCGTCCTCGCCCACCACTTCGAGCACGCCGTTGAGCACCAACGTGATGACGAAAATGAACAGCGTCACCTGCGCCGTGTGGATAAGCGCGCTTTTCAGGATGCCGCGCCAACCGTGCCCATGCCCGTGGTCATGGTCATGCGCGTGGTCGTGCGCGTGATGCTCGTGCGTGCAACCGCTGCCGCAGTCGTCGCGATGCTCGTAGACGAGCTCAGGGTTGCTCGCGCATGTAGCGCAGTCGCCCCCGCACTGGCAATGGTCGCGCTCGCACAGCTCGTGGATGCGCAGCTTCTGCTTGTCGCGCCGCGCGATGCGCAGCGCCGCGTCCACCACGAAGCCCATGACCATGCCGATGACCAGCTTCGCGCCCATGATCTTCATGATCGTAAGCAGCGGAACCTGCTCGGCCAAAAAGATGGGCAGCATCTCGTCGGACGTCGACAGGAACACCGCGAACAGCGTGCCCAGCGTGACCACTCTCCCCGCGTACAACGTGGCAGCCGCCGCCGAGAACCCGCATTGGGGCACCACGCCGAGCAGCGCGCCCACCACCGGCCCCGCCGCGCCCGCGCGTTGGATGGCCTCCTGCGTGCGTTTGCCCGAGGCGTGCTCCAGCCACTCCATCGCCAGATAGGTGACGAACAGAAACGGGATGAGGTACAGCGTGTCCTCGACCGAGTGTTCCAGCGTATGCATGATGATGTGCGTGACGTCTTCCATAGTTGGCCTATTGTAGGACATGTGCGCGCGTCAAATGCCCTAAACTAGGCTTATGGAGGAAGTTTGACGGAAGGAGCATCATGGCGAAGAACATTTTGGTGGTACACGCGAGCCCGCGCACGGGCGGCAATTCGAGCCGGCTGGCCGACGAGTTCATCCGCGGCGCCGAGGAGGCGGGCAACGCCGTCACGCGCGTCGACGTGGGTCACGCGAGCATCGGCGGCTGCAAGGCGTGCGAATACTGCTTTGCGCACGAGGGGCAATGCGTGCAGCAAGACGACATGCAGAGGTTCTACCCGCTTCTGCGCGCCGCCGACGTGCTGGTTTACGCTACGCCCATGTATTACTACAACTACCCCGCCCAGCTGCGCGCGTTCCAAGACCGCATGTTCTGCGGCATCGCCAAGCCGTTCAACATTCCGCAGACGGCGCTGCTTCTGTGCTTCGAGGACAAGATTCGCGAGCGCTGCGAGCCGCTACTGGCCAGCTACCGAGTGTGCTGCGAGTATTGCAAGCAGGAAAGCCTCGGCGAGGTTGTCGTGAACAACGTGTACGAAAAGGGCGCCATCGAAGGCAACCCCGGCTTGCAAGAGGCCTACGAACTGGGGAGAAGCATTTCGTAGCATTTCGCGATGTTTCACGAATAGTGCATTTGCCGACCGTGCAAAACGAAGGGGAGCCCCAGTTGGGGCTCCCCTCTTGCGCATATCACTTTGCTGGCAACGTCAGCGAGAAGGGTTCTGATGCCCGAGGTTACCCCGCCGTGCGGCTGAGCGTACTTCGGTACGCGAAGGCAAGCGCACAAGGGGCAAGATCGGGTCTCAGAACCCTTCGCAGCATCGACTACTTCCGAATTTGCGTCAGCAAATTCGGAACAAATTAGTACATTCCGCCGCCGCCCTGCATGGCACCGGCCAGCTCAGAGAGGTCCGGGCCTTCCTTCGGGATCTCGTTGATGGTGGCCTCGGTGATGAGGATGAGGCTTGCCACCGACGCCGCCGACTGCAGCGCCGTGCGGGTAACCTTCACCGGGTCGTTCACGCCCATGGCGATCATGTCGCCGCACTCGCCGGTCTTGTAGTTGCGGCCCCAGCCGGCCTCGCCCTTCTCGACGACCTTGGCAACCTCGACGGAGCCCTCGTAACCCGCGTTCTCGGCGATCGCACGCATCGGGGCCTCAAGCGCCTTGCGGATGATGGCCACGCCGACCTTCTCCTCGTCGTCGGCCTCGATGGCGTCAAGCGCAGGGATGGCGTTCACGAGCGCCACGCCGCCGCCAGCCACGATGCCCTCCTCGACGGCCGCGCGCGTTGCCTGCAGCGCGTCCTCGATGCGGGACTTCTTCTCCTTGAGCTCAGACTCGGTAGCAGCGCCCACCTTGAGCACGGCCACGCCGCCGGAGAGCTTCGAGAGGCGCTCTTGCAGCTTCTCGCGGTCGAAGTCGCTCTCGGTGCGGTCGAGCTCGGCCTTGATCTGGGCAATGCGGCCGTCGATGGCGGCCTTGTCGCCCGCGCCGTCCACGATAAGGGCGTTGTCCTTCGTGACCTTCACCGTCTTGGCGGTGCCGAGCATGTCGACCGTGGCGTCGGCCAGCGTCATGCCGAAGTCCTTGTCGATGACCTGCGCGCCGGTGACGGCCGCGATGTCCTCCAAGATGCGCTTGCGGCGATCACCGAAGCCGGGAGCCTTGATGGCAACCACGTTGATGGTGCCGCGCAGCTTGTTCAGCAGCAGCGTGGCCAGCGCCTCGCCCTCGACGTCCTCGGCGACGAGGAACAGCGGGCGACCGGAGCGCATGATCTCCTCCAGCAGCGGCACGAAGTCCTGCACGTTGGACACCTTCTGGTCGGTGAGCAGGATGTAGGGATCCTTCAGGACCGCTTCCATCTTCTCCATGTCGGTGGCCATGTAGGGGGAAATGTAGCCGCGGTCGTACTGCATGCCCTCGACGATCTCCATCTCCATGCCGAAGGTCTGCGACTCCTCGACGGAAATGGCGCCGTCGTGACCCACGCGATCCATGGCCTCGGCGATCTTCTCGCCGATCTCGGCGTCGCCGGCGGAAATGGTGCCCACGTTGGCGATCTGCTCCTTCGTGGAAACCGGGGTGGAAGCGGCCTTGATGGCCTCGACCACCGCGTCGGTGGCCTTCTCGATGCCGCGGCGGATGCCGAGCGCGTCGGTGCCGGCGGTGACGTTCTTCAGGCCCTCGGACACGATGACGTCGGCCAGCAGCGTGGCGGTGGTGGTGCCGTCGCCCGCGACGTCGTTGGTCTTCACGGCAACCTCGCGCACCAGCTGGGCGCCCATGTTCTCGATCGGGTCGGGCAGCTCGACTTCCTTGGCAACCGTCACGCCGTCGTTGGTGATGACCGGCGCGCCGTAGGACTTCTCCAGCGCCACGTAGCGGCCCTTGGGCCCGAGCGTGACCTTAACCGCGTCGGCGAGCTTGCTCACGCCGGCAGCCAAGCCGCTGCGAGCGTCAGCCTCGAACTTGATTTCCTTTGCCATGATGGGCATTCCTTTCAATCGGAATTGTTCTCAATCCTACCGTGGAAGAACTGTCTGTTCGCTCGATTCGTAGGGCAAACACCCTGTGTTTACCGCTTTGGAGCGCGCAGCTTGCGTTGTTGGCGGCAAGGGCATGGCCCTTGCCCTACACTCAACCTGAGAGCCTTCCCTTACGCGAACACCGCGTAGATGTCATCAGCGCGCATAATCAGCACGTCTTCGCCGTCGATGGTGACCTCGGTTCCGCCGTACTTGCCGTAGATGACGCGGTCGCCGACCTTCACCGGCACCTCGACCTTGTTGCCGTCCTTGTCGAGCTTGCCGTCGCCCACGGCCAGCACGATGCCCGTTTGCGGCTTCTCCTTGCTTTCGGTGGCCAGGTACAGACCCGACGCCGTGGTGGTTTCGGCCTCGTCCGCCTTGATGATGACGCGATCGCCCAAAGGCTTCAGATTCATAACGCTGCCTTCCTTTCTATTGGTGTGAGGCGTTTCCGCACGTTACCTAGGTTGCCACTCGGTTTCCCCGAGTGCTAGCACTCAAAGTGATCGAGTGCTAAACAGGTTGCTATGATACCAGCCTCGCGCGGGGATGCAACAACTTTGAGGAAATCTCAGCGGAAGGCACTAAGATTTTCACGCCTTCGCCACAGAAAAGGGAACACTCGCAGATCGAACGCAGCATCAGCGAGAAGCGCTGAGGCGTTTCGAATAGCCCCGCCGCAGGGCCAAGTTGGCTTCGCCAACGCCGCGCCCTGCACAAGGGGCTAGGCGGAATGCCTCAGCGCTTCGCAGCGTCGGCAGGTCCGTCCGTTGCGTGAGCAACGGACGGAACAACAAGCCCACTTTCGTAGGCAAATACGACTAGCTGGGCGCGGTCGTGGGCGTCGGTTTTCGCCATGACGCGCGCGATGTGGGTTTTCACCGTGGCGGGCGAGATGAACAGCTCGGCGGCTATTTCGTCGTTGGAAAGCCCGCGCGCCGCCAGCATGAGAATCTCGCGCTCGCGGTCGGTGAGGCTCGCGAGCGCCGCGCGCATGGCGTCTTTGCGCTCGGCGCTTCCCCACCCCGCGCGCGGGCGCGCCGCCACGAACGTTTCCACCAGCCGCCGCATGACCGACGGCTGAATGAGCGCGTCGCCCGCCGCCACCACGCGCACCGCGTGCGCTATGTCGTCGGGGTCGGCGTCTTTCAGCAGAAACCCGCTCGCACCTGCCGCCAGCGCGTCGAACACGTACTCGTCGATGTCAAACGTGGTAAGCACAAGCACGTGCGTGCGGACGAGCAGCGGGTTGGCGGTGATATCGCGCGTAGCGTCGATGCCGTTTTTAAGCGGCATACGAATGTCCATGAGCACCACGTCGGGGCGCAGCCTTTGCGCGCACGCCACCGCCTCCTCGCCGTTTGACGCCGTGCCGACGACGCGCAGCCCCTCGTAGGTGCCCAAAATGGCGGCATACCCGTTACGCACGAGGTCTTGGTCGTCGGCTATGAGGATACGGATGGCGTCGGCGTTCGCGTCGCCGCTCACTGCCGCGCCGTTGGCGTCGCACGCCGTCGCACCGTCGATAGCCGCTTCGTTCACCCTGCATTCGCTTCTCATGGCAACGCCTCCCTCACGTCGAGCGGAATGGCCACGCGCACGCTGAAGCCGCCTTGCGCGCTGCGCGCCGTCTCGAAGCTGCCGCCGAGCACGTGCGCCCGCTCGCGCATACCCTCAAGCCCGTGTCCTTCCACGCGCTCGGGAGCGTAAGTAAAGCCGCAGCCGTCGTCTGACACGTCGAGCGTCGCTGAACCCGGCACCGTGCGCAGCGTGATGGCGGCCCGTGTCGCGCCCGCGTGCCGCACGATGTTGGTGCACGCCTCGCGCGCAATGCCGAACAGCGCCACGTCGATGTGCGCCGGCACGTCCGCGCGGTTGTACCCGTCCAGATCAAGCGCGCACTCCACGTTGGCGCGACGCAGGTAGGCGGCAAGGTCGGCCATACGCTCGGTACCTTCGGTGGGCATCGTTTCCGCGCCTTGCGCTCCCGAACCCGCGCTTGCGCCCGCGTCCACGTCCGATCCCGTTCGCAGCACGCCGATCATGGCGCGCATATCCTCAAGCGCCGCCTTCGAGGTGGCCCGCACGCTGGCGATGGCCTCCTTGGCCGCCGCCGGGTCGGAGTCGACCAGGCGCTCCGCCACCGCCGCCTGAACGCTCACCGCCGAAAGCGAATGCGCCGTTATGTCGTGCACCTCGCGCGCGATGCGCACGCGCTCGGCCTCCACGCGCCGCTGCGCCTCGCTTTCGCGCGTGCGTTCCGCCTGCTCGGCGCGCTCTTCCGCAGCACGCAGGTAGTCTTGGTGAACTTGCAGCGCATACCCCGCGAAACCCGTCGCCGCCACGAATGCGATGTTTTGTACGAGCGTCAGCGAGGCGAGTGTCGCAGAAGTTGCCGCCGTGGGCACCACCACCAACACCGCCGCCATGGCCGCGCCCGCGCCGAGCGCCTCGGCGCGCGGGCGCACGTAAGCCAGCGTGAACAGCGCCACCAAAGGCCCGATGAGCGAAAGCGACACCGAGTTCACCTGCGCCTGGAAAAACACCCATATGAGCAGCGTCGCCACAAACGTCGGCCAAGGGAAACGTCGCCGCAGCACGAGCGGCGCCGCCGTCAACCCCACGGCAACGATGGCATAGGCGGTCGGCACCATCGCCTCGATGCCGAGCATGCGGCGCAGCATCTCGTCGGGCACGAGCAGGTTCACCGCCAGCGTCAGTTGCAAGCAGCCGAACCCGAACGCGCCGAGCGCGATGACCGCGTCGACCACCCAGTCGACGGCCGTCATGGGCTCGTCGGTCGCGAGCAAACTATGCAGGGAGAATTTGTCCATGCGCCGTATGGTACACGACCTGCCGCCGCGCGACCATACGCCAAGGGGTGTAAACGCGCGCCCGCGCTACTCGTAGAACTTCGCGTCGGGATAGGGCGGCTCCATGGCGCGCTTGAAGGCGTAGGACGCCGTGCGGTCGATCACGTAGTTGACCTGTGCGCGCGCAAAGCCCGCTTCCGCAATTTGCTCGGCATCCTCACCGTGCTCCACGTGCGCAATCAAGATGCGGTCGAGCGTGGCGTAGTCGATGCCCATCGACGCCTCGTCGCTCTGATCGGGAGAAAGCTCGGCGCTCGGCGGCTTCACGAACACGTTCACGGGGATGGGTCCCACACTACCTTCCTCCACCGCGCGGCGGTTGCGCCAACGCGCCATGGCGTACACATCGGTTTTATACACGCCGCCCATCGGGGCAAACGCGCCCGCCGTGTCGCCGTAGAGCGTGGAGTAGCCCATGCACGCCTCGGACTTGTTGCCCGTGTTGAGCATCATCCAGCCACGCGCGTTGGAAATGGCCATGAGGCACACCATGCGGCACCGCGCCTGCGTGTTCTCGGCCGCAAGCCCCTTGAGCGCGCCGCCGCACGCCCGCGCGAGCACGTGCTCGAACGCCTCGAACGGCTCACAAATGGAAACGGTGCGCGTCTCGATGCCGAGGTTCGCCGCCAGCTTCTCAGCGTCGTCGACGGAGTGGTCGGACGAGTAGGGCCCCGGCAGCAACACGCCGTGCACATGCTCGGCGCCGAACGCGTCGACCGCCATGACGGCCACTACGCTCGAGTCGATGCCGCCCGACAAACCGATCACCACGTCGGTGAAGCCCGCGCCGCTCACGTAGTCGCGCAGCGCGGCCACGCACGTCTCGTACATCTGCTGAGGCTGCATAAAGTTGCCCTTTCCCTTCAAATTGGCGGTCTCCAGTATGCATCCCCTGTGTTTCCGATGCGTTGCGAAAACGCGGAAGGTCAGTTAGCGAACGTTAAGCGTCCGCGGTGCGCGGTCCCGCGCGCAGGAAGTGCCGCGACGAAAACAGCCCAGTGGGCTGTTCCACAAAGCGAGCCATTGCTTGAGCACGGGACCACGCGTCGTGAGCGCGCCCCAGGTAGGAAAGCTACACCGCGCGGATGCGCTCAGCGAGCCAATTCGCCCACGCCTCCACGCCGTCGCCTTTGGTGGCAGCGATGGGGAAAATGGGAGCCTGCGGGTTGAGCTGGCGCACCGAGGCTTCGAACGCTTCGCGGTTGAAGTCGAACACGGGCATAGTGTCCACCTTGTTGAGCACCACTGCCTGCGCCACCTGGAACACGCCCGGGTATTTCAGCGGCTTGTCGTCGCCCTCGGGCACCGACAGGATCATCACCTTGGCGTTTTCGCCCAGGTCAAAGTCGGTGGGGCACACCAGGTTGCCCACGTTCTCGATGATGATGAGGTCGAGCCGCTCCAGGTCGAGCACGTCGACGGCGCGCTTGACCATGGCGCTTTCCAGGTGGCACGCGCCGCCCGTGTTGATCTGCACGGCGGACGTGCCCTGCGCCTTGATTTTCTCGGCGTCTACGCTGCTGGCGATGTCGCCCTCGATGACGGCGATGTTGAACTCGTCGCGCAGCGCGTCGATGGTGGCTAAGATGGTGGACGTCTTGCCCGAGCCGGGGCTCGCCAACAGGTCGAGCACAAACACGTGGTTCTCCGCAAAGCGTTTCCGCAGCTCAGCCGCCAGCGTGTCGTTCTTGTCGAGAATCGGCTGCTTCATGTCTATTTGCATCGGTTACTCCTCGTCTGGCAGGTCAACCTCTATCGAGTCGATCTGCATCTCACGGCCAGCTATGAGCTCGGTGGCGAAGCTGTCGCACTCCGGGCAGAACATATGGAAACGGTCGTGCTCGAACTCCGCGCCGCATTCGAGGCAGCGGCTTTTCGGGCTCACCATGTTCACCTCGAGCGCCGCGCCCTCGGTGAACGGGTCGCCCTCGGTGAGCGCCTCCCACGCGAACATGAGCGCGTCCTCGATGGCCTCTGTCATCTCGCCGATCGACAGCTTCACGCCGAGCAGCTTCGTGGCGCCCGCGTCATACGCCGCCGTGTTCGCCGCCTCCAGCACGCCCGTCATAATTCCAAGCTCATGCACTTTAACCTCACATTACCAATCAACGTCAGCGAAGGCACTCGCCCAACCACGCCCGCTCCGCCAGGACGGGCGGAACTCCCCCTACTCGTCGTCTTCCGCAGCCAACTCCTCGTTTTGCCGCTTAATGCGCCTCGACAGCACGATGCGCGCCAACAGCAAACTTATCTCGTAGAGCGCGATCATCGCCGCAAACATGAGCAGCATGGTCACCGGCGACGCGTCGGGGGTCACCACGGCACACAGAACCATGAGCACCACGTAGATGGTGCGCCAGCTCTCGCGCAGCTTCTTGTACGGAATGACGTCGAAGATCACCAGGTAGAAGATGACCAGCGGCAGCTCAAAGGCGAACCCAAAGGCGATCTCGAACTTGATGATAATATCGATGTAGCTCGACATACGCGGCGCCACGTAGCCCAAGCCGTCGGCTTGGTCGGTGAGCCATTGGAACGCAGCGTTCAGGATAACCATGTAGCAGAACACCACGCCCAAGATGAACAGGAGAACCGCCACCACGAACGTGGGGATGAACCACTTGCGCTCCTTGGGCTTGAGCGCCGGCAGGAAAAACGCCAGCAGCTGCCACAAAATAACCGGCGACGTGGCGATAAGGCCTGCGAACAGCGATATCTCGAAGCGCACGGAGAACGACTCGAACGGGTCGATAGCCTGCAGCGACGCCATGCCGCTGGCGGGGTCGGTCGGCAAGAACTCCGCGATAGGCATGAGCAAGAACTGCCCCATGATGGGCGTTGCCATGTAGAACACGACCACTGCGATGGCAAGGCACACCACGATGCGCACCAGGCGCATGCGCAGCTCGCCGAGGTGGTCGAACAGGGGCATACGAGCCGGACCGATAGGCATGGCTATTCCCCCTTCCCAGCGCTCGCGGCCGTCGCAGACGCAACGCCCGAGGCAGCCGCGCCCGCCGTCGCCGCAACCGCACTCGTCGCGCCCGCCGCCGACGAGCTCGCGCCCGCGTCGCTCGCCTCCGCCACGGGCTTCGCCGCAACCTCGGTCACCGGGTCCGCCGCCGCAGTCTCGGCTTCCGCCTTTGCCGCAGCCTCGGCCGCCTCTTTCTCGGCAGCCTTGCGCGCCGCGCGCTCGCGGTCGTAGCGAGCCTTGCGCTCGGCGAAGCTTTCCGCCTTCTCCGTCACCTCGACGGCGGTTTTCTTCGCCGTCTCGGCGGTCTTCTTCGTTTTCGTCGCCGCGTCGTCGATCACGTCGAGCGGGTTTTTGAACGGCGTGTCCGAGTCCTTGTCGAACACCTCGTTTTTGAGCGTGCCGCTCATTTCCTCTTGAGCCTTCCGAAACTTGGCAATTGCCTGACCGGCGGTTTTCGCCATCGCCGGCAGCTTATCGGGCCCGAAAATCAGAAACCCGAACAGCAAGATGAGGAAAAGCTCGAATCCTCCGATTCCAAACAACGTGCAAGTCCTTTCAACTTCCGTGCGTTCTGCGCCGCTAAAGCGACAGCACCGTAAGGGCCATCGTGGGAATGCCGAGCGCCAAAACGAGAATCACGCACACCACCACCGTGAAGATTTTCTTGGTGCGCTCCTTGCGTTCGCGCTGCTCTTGGGCGCGGCGCTCGCGCTCCTCGGCCGCCTTGATGCGCGCGGCCTTCTGCTCGCGCGTCAGCTTGTTGCGCGACTTGTTCTGCTTGTTCGTCTGTGACATGGTGCTTGTGTTCCGCTCGCTTTCCGTCTTTTTGCATCAACCACGCAGTTTAGCGCGAATCTCAATAACGCGCGCGATGTTCTTGGCAACCTCAACATCAACATGCCAGCGGTTCTTCTCGTAGAGAATCTTGCCGTCGACCATCGTCATGAGCACGTCGGACGCCGAGCAGGTGTTCACCACCGCCGACACCGGGTTCGCGCCCGCCGACTGGTGCGAGCTCGACAGGTCGACCGCGATGATGTCGGCGCATTTGCCGATGTCGAGCGAGCCTATTTTGTCGTCGAGCCCCAGCGCGCGGGCGCCGCCGAGCGTGGCAAGCTCGAGCATGGTGGCGGACTCGAGGAAGTGGCGCGTGTCGAGCGCGCGGTGGATGATCATGCCCGTGCGCATCTCGGTGAGCATGTCGGTCGACTCGGTGGCGGCGGGCGAGTCGGTGCCGAGCCCCACGCGCAGCCCCGCGCGCAAGAACTCGTTGAGCGGTGCCACGCCCATGCCGAGCTGGGCGTTCGCGCGTGGGCACGTTGCCACGGCCACGTTGTACTCGCGCAGCTTCTTGATGTCGTCTTCGTCGACGTGCACGCCGTGGACGAGCATCACGTTGGGCGACTCGAACGCGCCCCAGTTGAGCGCGTAGCGCACGGGGCTCACGCCGGTGGGCATCCACGGCGGAATTTCCACGTAGCCGCGCTTCGCCTCGTCCATCGTGTGGACCGAGAACATCGACGAGCCGTACTTCACGAAGTTGTACTCCTCGCGGCTGCCGGCCAAGCGCATGGCAACCGAGAGCCCCTCTTTGCAGGCGAACTCGGACACCTGCCCGAACACCGCCGGGTGCGTAGCGTACACCGCCGCCGGCGCGATGCCGATGGACACGCGGTCGGCGTCGACCTCCTCGCGCCAATGGGCGATGTCTTTCTCGGCGGAGCGCATGGCGAAGTTGATGCGCTGCTTGTCCATGACGCCCACCTCGCGGTAGATCACGCCGCGCAGGCCGATCTTCTGCGCCGCTGTGCACGCCGCGCCCGTCGAGGTGATGTCGGCGATGGTGGTGATGCCGCTCGAAAGCGCGTCGAGGCCGCCGAGGACGGCGGCGTCGTACCAATCGCCCGCCTCAAGGCGCGTCGAGCATTCGAGCACCGACATGATCCACGAGGCGTAGGGCATATCCGCCACCATGCCGCGCAGCACCGACTTCTCGAGCCGCGTGTGCAGGTCGACCAAGCCCGGCATGATCGCCGCCGTGCCGAAGTCGACGGACTCCTCGTCGGGATAGCGCAGCCGCAGCATCTCGACTTTGCCGACGTCGCGAATTTTGCCGTCACGCACGAGAACGGCGCCGCCCACAATGGGGTCGGACGTGATGGGGAATATATATTGAGCGCTGATAAGCATGGGCACCCTCTTCGTGTCCGCAATATGGAATAGATTCGTATGATATCACTGGCGCAAGCGGGCGCGCGAGAGCGGCGCAAACATACACAGCTTCAGCGGTTGAGCGGGGGCGGGCGGGGCGAACGCGGGCGCGCTCGCAGGTCGCCGCAACGTCAGCGAGAAGCGCTGAGCCGTTCCGTCTGCCCCGTCAGGGCAGACGGAACAACCCTACCTTTGCGTGCCGTCGCCGAAGAGCAGCTCGCGCTCCGGGCCGGAAAGCGCGTTGCGTGCCTGCTCGCGCAGGTTGTTCATGGCGCTCAAGAACTGGCGGTACATCACCACCACCAAGTAACGCCCGCGCGGCGTGAGCGTCAGCTCGTCGGGCGTGTCGGTGGCGAACGCCCGGTTCGCGCGCATGAACGCCAGCTCCACGGGCAACCCGCGCTCGATACTTACGCCGAACTCGCGCCTAAACGCATGCTTGTCGAGCCGCAGCTTGTACAGGTTCACCAAAAAACAGTAGCGCATGAGGTCGCGCTCGCTCATGTCGGCCTTCCCCATGACCGACATACGGCCGCTCTCGATGGCGTCGTTGTACTCCTGCAGGCTGAACGTGTTGACGTACAGGCTGCGCCCCAAATACGTGATCGACCCCGAGCCGATGGCGGGGTACTGGTCGTAGAACGTCTGGAACTCGTCGATCTGCGGCGCGGCATCCGCCTCGTCGACGCCGTTGCGCGTGAACGTCCACAGCGTGGTGCGGTGGAACAGCGGGTCGTTGCCGCCGGCCAGCACGCCGTCGAGAATTTGGTAGTAGCGGTACTCACGCGGGTAGTCCATCTTCCCCAGCGTGCGCGTCATTTTGCTCATGGTGCCGTGCGACACGTACAAAGGCGAGAACGTGGTTTGCCGCGCGCCGCACGTGGCTATTTTCTCCAAATCGTCGAAGAGGATGTCCTCGGTTTGGCTGGGGAAGTTGAAGATCATGTCGACGTTCAGCGAGTCGAAGTACGGGATGGCGCCCTGGATGCGCTCGTAAATTTCCTCGCCGCTGCCGTATTTCTCGTAGCGGTCCATCTGGCGCAGAAGGTCGTTGTTGAAGCTTTGCACGCCCACCGAAAGGCGCTGGATGCGGCCCTTGAGGGCATCGAGGTAGGGCTGCACCAGGTGGTTCGGGTTGGTCTCCGACGCCACCTCCTTGATGTCCCAGATGTCGCGCGCCAAATCGAGCGTCTCGCACAGCTCGTCGAGCATGATGGTGGGCGTGCCGCCGCCCATGTAGATGCTCTCGATGTCAAAGCCCAGGTCGCGCACCATGAGCATCTCGCGCCGCATATTGGCGAAGTACGGGCGCGCGATGTCCTCGCGGAAGGCGTAGCGGTTGAAGCTGCAATACGGGCACAGGCGCTGGCAGAACGGCACGTGCATATAGAGCATATACTTGCGGCCGGGTTCAGGCGCGGGCAGCATGGCCTCGTCGGTGGGCTTGAGGGCCAG
Organism: Eggerthellaceae bacterium; assembly: GCA_030524475.1. Taxonomy (GTDB): domain Bacteria; phylum Actinomycetota; class Coriobacteriia; order Coriobacteriales; family Eggerthellaceae; genus CAAEEV01. Next base: position 15,651 of record JAUNGO010000045.1, read on the forward strand.
CTCGCGCTTGGCAAGCTGCTTGACAACGGTGGTGAGCATGCGCTCGGACAGCATGACGACTCCTTTATATCCCCTCGGGCTTGACGCATACCCGACCCCCATCGAGCAAGGCAGCACGCCTCGCGCACGTCGCACCCGAAAAACTCAACCCGCCTATAGTAATGCTTCCTCAAGAATTTGGCGAAACTCCGCACGAAATGCGAATGCACGGACACGCGGCTGCACGCGAACACGCGGACGCACGGTTGCGCGCGGCTGCACGCGGACGCAGACGCGCGCCTGCAGAAACACGTCCCTTCCGCAACAACCCCGTAACGGTTTTCACACGCAAGGGCTTTTCGTAAAGACTTGCGTGCGCCCGCCCTGTACACTCGCGCGCAGAGGGCCGCCTTCGCCGCCACGCCGTGCGGCGGCGTCGTGCGGAACACACGCCGAGGAAGGGGCCGAGGAAGGGAGCTGTTATGGGAATCCTCTATCAAGCGGGCGAGCCGATTTACTGGGCCGTGTGGCTGTTCGTGCTGTTCGCGCTCATGGCGTTCAACGAGCTAGGACGCGTGAAGCCGTGGTGCGGCATCGCGCTGTTTTTGGTGGTGCCGGCGGCGCTGACCGTCTTCGTGTGGCCCACCACCGCCGCGCCCGGCAACGAGTACGGCACGGGCACGTGGTTCAACTGGGTGAAAACCTATTCGGCGCTGGCGGGGTGCCTCGGCTTCATGGCGCTGCGCTTCGTGAAGTGGACGGGCAAAGACGGGCAGGTGCACCACCTCTACGAGAAGAAGTGGGCGCTGTGCTTCCCGCCGCTCATTTTGGCCATCAACATCGCCGAGGCCGTGCTGCGCGACTTCCAGGTGTTCAGCTTCGGTCTGTGGACGGGCGGCACCGTCGAGAACCTGTGGACCATCTCGGGTCCGTGGAACATCATGAACGGCATCGCGGGCATCTTGAACATCCTTACCATTTGCGGGTGGTTCGGCATCATCATCTCGAAAGACCGCTCGCGCGACATGATCTGGCCCGACATGATTTGGGCGTGGATCATCGCATACGACTTGTGGAACTTCGCCTACACGTACAACTGCATCTCCGACCACTCGGCGTACTGTGGGCTGGCGCTGTTGCTTGCGTGCACCATCCCGACGTTTTTCATCAAGCGCGGCGCTTGGCTGCAGCACCGCGCGCAGACGCTCGCGCTCTGGATCATGTTCGTGATGACGGTGCCCCAGTTCGCCGACGTGCTGGCGCCCATCCCCACCACGCACAACCCGACGGCGTTTTTCGTGGTGAGCGCGCTGGCGCTGGCCGCCAACGTGGCCGTGGCGGTGTGGCAGGTCCATCGCATTCGCACGCGCAAGCTCAATCCGCTCAAAGACGAGATCTACGCCGACACGAAGAGCTATCATGAGGTGGTGGAGGAAAACGTGTAGAAGCCGTGCGCGCTCGACCTGCGCGCTCGCGCGAGGCGCTGAACGCGGCGCGGCCGTTGCGCGTTGCGCGTGCGGGGGTGCGCACAGGCGCTTTGCGCAACGACTGCGCAGGACGCGTCGAACGGAGGAACCCATGCGCTACGAAAGCACGCTGACCAATCCCGAGTTGATTGCGGCTCGCAGCGCTGTACGGGCACGCGCGGAGAACCGGCGGCTCGGCGGGCGCGCAGGCGAAATCATGCAGGCGGCGCGCGTGCTGTTCGAGCGTGACGGTGTGGGCGCCACCACCGTCACGCGCATCGCGCAGGAATGCGGCATGACGCGCGAGCTGTTCTACTATTACTTCCCCAGCAAGCAGGGCGTCGTCGACGCGGTGCTCGATGACTACATCGAAGACATCGTGGAAAGCGTGGCAGTGTGGAACGAGATGCGCGCGTTCGGTGCCACGCCCGAGTCGCTGCGCGCGTGCATCGCCACGCTGCGACGCACGCTCTACGACGCCGACGGCAGCCCACGCCCGATGATTCGCGTGGTGGAGGAGCTGCGCGTGCGCGACGCGTTCGACGTGCGCGGCGTGCGCGCGGCCGCCGAATACCTGTGCAACAACGTGGTAAGCGAGTACGACGCCTACCACGAAATAGCGATCGACTACGTGTTCGAGATGTTCTGCCTGGTGCTGTTCGGGCTGGTGGGTTTGATGAAGGTGAACCCAGGCATAACGGACGACGCGCTCATGAAGGTGGTCGAGCAAACGTTGCGCCTCGACATGACCCCGCTGCCCGCCGAGGCGCAACGAAGCGGCGAGGCACGGCGGAGTTAACGCTCGCGGCTGGTCGGCTGCCGCGCCGAGTCGCACAAGCACACACCGCCGCCGTGCGTGCAACGAAGACGGCGCTTCGTACGTGCGGCGGAACGTCACGCGCTCGCGCGGCGGAACCGCGCTGCAACCAGACGCCGTTACCGCTGCTTCGTCAGCAGTTCAACGAAATCCTCCCGGGCGCGCCACGGCTGGGAGGCGGCGAGGACGCCCGCGCCCACGGAGTAGGCGGCGCATGAACCCAAAGGAACAATCTCCACGCAAGTGCTTTTTCGGCAAGCCCCGAGCATGACGTCGGGGCAGAACACCGCGCCAAGCCCGCGCTTGCAGCACTCGATGAGCGTGTCGATGTTGCCCGCGCGCATGCGTACAAACGGGCGCACCCCCTGCTCGTCGAGCATCGCCTTGCCCAAACGCCACGCTATGTCGCCCTCAAGACACGCAAGGAGCGGAAGCGGCAGCGCGGGGGCGGCGCCCGACGGGGCAGTCGGGGATACGAGACCTGACGAGGCCGCCGCAGGAGCGCTGTCCTCCGAACTGCCCGCTGAAGCCCCCGACGGCTCGGTCAGAACACCCAGGTCGCCCGCTTGAAGCCGCGCATGCGCGTCAGCGTCGAGCGCGGCGAGCCATGCGCGCGGCACCAACAGCGTCAGCCGCTCCTCATGCACCGGCACCACCTTCACGCCCGGCATACGATCGGGAAAACGGGCGATGGCAACGTCGACCTCCTCGGCGTTCAGCAGGTTCAGCACCTCCTCGTTCGACCCCTCGCGCACGTCAAGGAACGTGTGCGGATGCATACGCGCAAACGCCTCGCACACGCGCGGGAGCAAAACCCTGCCGCGCGTGTGCGACACGCCGATGCGCAACGTGCCGCCCGTGCCGTGGGTCACCTCATCGAGGCGACGCGCGAAGCCTGCGCGCAGTTTCTCGTATTCGCGCAGGTAGGCGGCATACTCCTCGCCCGCGCGCGTAAGGCGCAAGGGTGCCGTGCGTTCGAAAAGCTTCGCGCCCAAATCGGCCTCGAGAGCCGCCAGGCGCGCCGAGAGCGTCTGCTGAGTCACGTGCAAGCGCGCCGCAGCGCGTGTGACGCTTCCCTCTTCCACAAGCAGCTGAAACCACTGACGGTTGTCGGTCATGGCATTGCGCTCCTATCTTTAAGTGGTTGCATTTTTAAGCCTTTTATCGAATGCTTATGGA
>JAUNGO010000046.1 GCA_030524475.1 Eggerthellaceae bacterium
GACAGGCTTTCTTGCTCCCGCGGCGAGGGCGGACGGAACGTCCCGTTCTCAAGCAATGGCTCGCTTTGGAAAACAGTCCACTGGACTGTTTTCGTCGCTGCGCAACCTGCGCGCGGGACGCCCCGTCCGCCCTCGCCTGATGTAAACGGTTTACGCGTGTTTTGATGGATAGGAACCCCCTTGTCACTTCACCAGTTTTTTCTTGATGAACAGGTTTTGGCGGCTGAGACGGCGGAGGTGTTTCCGCTGCGGCTTGCGGATGCCGACGCGAAGCATGCGCGCGTGCTGCGCCTGAAGGCGGGGGAGCACATTGCGGTCATCGACGCGGCACAGGACTACTTCGAATGCGAGGTTGCGTCGTTTTCCGACGATATCCCGCTGGTCAAGATTGCGCGGCACCTCGACGCTCCCGACGAGGGGGCACAGGTGGTGCTCGTGCAGGGGTTGCCGAAGGGCGACAAGTTCGAGGACGTCGTGCGCCACGCCACCGAGGTGGGCGTGGCGGCGTTCGTGCCGATGAGGTGCGCGCGCTCGGTGGTGAAGCTCGACGAGAAGCGCGCGTCGCGCAAGGTGGAGCGGTGGCGCTCCATCGCGAAGAGCGCCGCGATGCAGGCAGGGCGCGCGTACGTTCCCGAGGTGAGCGAGCCGTGCGGGCTGCATGAAGTGTGCGACCTTGTGTCGCAGGCGACGGCGGTGCTCGTGTGTTGGGAGGAGGCCCCGCAAACGGCGAGCATGGCCGAGGCGGTGCGCTCCGCGCTTGCGGACACGCTCACGCCGGCCGCCGACGCGCGCGTGGCGGTGGTCGTGGGCCCCGAGGGCGGCTTGACGGCGGAAGAGGTGGACGCGCTTAAGGCATGCAACCCGCGCGCGTCGCTCGTGTCGCTCGGGCCCGCCATCCTGCGCACCGAGACGGCGGGGCTCATTGCGCCCGCGCTCGCGCTCTACGAGCTCGGTGGACTGGGAAACCGCGCGGCGGGCGGCGGGGAGTAGCCATGCGATTTTGCGTCGTTAACCTGGGGTGCAAGGTGAACCGCGTGGAGGCGGACGGCTTCGAGCGCCTGCTGCGGGAGGCGGGCGGCGAGGACGCGCCGGAGGAGGCGGCCGACCTTGTCGTGGTGAACACGTGCACCGTGACGGCCGAGGCCGACAAGAAAACCCGCAAGGCCGTGCGCCATGCGCTGCGCGCCAACGGGCGGGCGCGTGTGGTGGTCACGGGATGCGCCGCCGCCATCGACGCTGCCGCCTTTTCCGCGATGGACGCGCGCGTGGAAGTGGTGCCGAAGGCCGAGATGGCGCTGTGGCTGCGCGACGAAGCGCATGCGATAGGGGCATGTGACAAGGGGACAGGTCGTTTGTCACATTGCGAGAGTCCATGCGTTCCCTTGAACTTTGCCCATGTGACAAACGACCTGTCCCCTTGTCATGTTCGTCACATCCGCACGCGCGTGGGGGTGAAGGTGCAGGACGGCTGCGACAACGCGTGCACGTATTGCATCGTGCACGTGGCGCGCGGGCGCGCGACGAGTCGCCCGTTATCTGAAGTGCGCGCCGAGGTGCGCTCGCTCGCTCAGGCGGGCGTGCGCGAGATCGTGCTCTCGGGCATCAACCTCGGGTCGTATCGATGGGAGGGCGCGGGGCTGGCGCAGCTGCTTCAGGTGCTGCTCGACGACACGGCGCAGATTCACGCCGAAGGCGAGCCGCCGTGCCGTTTCCGCGTGAGCTCGATTGAGCCCGCCGACGTGCAACCCGACTTCATCGACCTTCTGGCCGGAGCGAACGGGCGCGTGTGCCGCCATCTGCATCTGCCGCTGCAGGCGGGCTCGACCCGCGTGCTCACTGAGATGGCGCGCCCCTACACGGCCTCAGGATACGCCGCGCTCGTCGAGCGCCTGTACGCGCAGGTGCCCGAGCTCTCCCTCACCACCGACGTCATCGTGGGCTTTCCCGGCGAGACCGACGCCGACTTCCAGGAAACGCTCGCGCTTGCGCGCCGCTGCCGCTTCTCCAAGATCCACGTGTTTCCCTACTCGCGCCGCGAGGGCACGCCCGCCGCCGCGCGCGCCGACCAGGTGGCGCCCGAGGTCAAAAGCGCCCGCGCCGCCGAGCTGCGCCGGCTTTCCGCCGAGCTGCGCGAAGCCGACCTCGCCGCGCGCGCCGGCGCGCGCGAGCTCGCGCTCGTCGAGGAAAACGGCCGCGCCATGACGGAAAGCTACCACGAAATCGACCCGCCCGCAGACGCCGCGCCCGGCACGCTCGTCGAAGTGTGCTTATAGCGTGGCGTATCTCGGCTTTGCATGCTTCGTTACGCACTTCTCGTGTTTGCATTCAGGGGTAATCAATGGCGTATGGAAGTATATGATATTGAAATTGAATTGCTAGATTAAAAAAATAACTGCGTTTGATCCCTTTTGGTCGTTACGGAAGGAAAAACAATGATATTTGAGCAGATGAGCACTTCCCCTAGGGACTATGTTGTTCTCGACGTGGAAACGAATGGGCTCAGTGGGAAGAGAGACGACCTTCTGTCCATTTCGCTTTACAAGCCCGATGACAAAAAAACTTATGTGCGATATCTCCCTTTAGAGTTAAATGAGTGCGTGCTTACGACGGAGATAAACGGAATCACTGCTGATTTGCTTAGAGATGCACCCCCTTTAGAGCAGTGGGAGGTTGACAACATGATTAAGCGTTTTGATCTTAAAAATCGCACGATTCTCCATTACGGTTCTCTTGATGAACGCTTCATTAAGGCGTATTTTGAAAGACATAATCTAAAAGGCTTCGAGGAAATGTCATTCTTTAATTTCAAGAAGCTAATCTGCTCTTCTCCGTATTCCTCTGGAATCATGACGAAAGATAACTTATGTATCATGTTTGGGATCGAGGGCGTTTCCCCGATTCATTCTGGGCTAAATGATTGCAAACTCGAATGGAAACTGTTTAAAAAAATCGGAGGATTGCCATTGCTCGCTCTTGACGAGCTGAGATACAAGTCATTTTATCAACTAAGCCCCGACTATGTTGTTCCTGTTAGTTATCTTGTGTGGTTTCGGAATCTGGAAAGATATGTAGATCATCCGTATATCGAATGCGAGTCAAAGGAAATCTACCGATTGAATATTTCAGGAAAAGGCATTCAGCGTTTCCCTTCAAATTTCAGCGGTATGACCATCGAGCATCTTATAAATCGAATGCTTGAGGTTGAGGAGATTAATTCGCTGGCTTTTTTAACAGAGAACAAAAGGAGAATGACGTGCGTTGGGAGGATAAGCCGTTTCGATGAGGTTGTTCCTATGGATTTAATTCCGACGGAACGGTTACTGCAGTTAGGGAAGACGATAAAGGTCTGGAAAAGGATCTGAACGCAACGTTGGCTAAAATAAGGGAACAAATCGAACCACTAATTACGTACATAAAACAAGATGTTTTTCATGGCTGCAAGATTATGTCTCAGGAACTTGTTGTTAACAACGAAAGGGGCGTTCTTGCGCTATGCGATCTGTCGAGCGAGTCGGCTGTCCTTGAAATTAAAACCAACAATGGAGATCCTGAACGCTACAAAGAGCAGCTATTTTATGAAGCCGCTGGGCGTCGCTGCTATATTTTGGGAATGAACTGGAACTACGATAAGAAACGAGTAAAACTCAAGTCTGTTGATTTCTGCATATTTGAAGTAGATGTTCGGATTGGAGAAAAACCCGATAAACGAGCGTTAGCGGCGGCAAAACGCGTCGAAAAGGCAAAGGAGATGTGGCAAGAGAGACTCAAGCCTTTTGGCGTGGAGGTAAAGGAATACAATGGCGAGAAATCTCCTTTGGTTGCTCGATGCACGAACTGCGGGCACGAGTGGAGTATTAGGTGCAATCATTTACGGAATGGTAAAACGCGATGCCCGAAATGCTATCCCGAAATGGCAGTAAAGGGGCGCGGCAGACCAAGGCAAAACGATGTTGAGGCAATAAAAAAGAAACCAATGACGCCCGAAGAGCGCCTTGCGAGACGGGCGGCGCGTTACGCCGAAAAGATTTCCGAGAGGAGCAATGGCCGTATTCTTGTAAAGATTAAAGATTATTCAGGCTCAAAAGAATCAGTGCGCGCGGAATGCCTAGTATGCGGCAATGTTTGGGAGAGTCGTGCAGACCGACTGCTTTTGAAATGCGAGTGTCCTGATTGCGGAAGCGGAATCGGTTTTTAAAAGAATGGCGCTTCTGTAGATTTTAGATGCTTACGATGGATATAGCGAAATGGATAGAAACGCAAATGCAATGAAGTTGGCGGCTAGCGGGGTTAAGGAACTGGTGGACGAGTTTGCTCGATGCTACTCCAACAGCGCCTCAGCAAGGATTTCGACGTGCCTTCTCCCGTTTGGGTCGGCAGTTGATATTCTGCTTATGAGTCGAGCCTCCTCCATTGAAAGAAATAGAGCTCTTCGCTTTCTGTTAAATGTGAATGAATGCCTATCTAGACTAGATTATGTTGAAATGGGTGCATCTGACGATATTTTATTAGAATATTTGGCGGATATAGTAAATCGTGCTAAAACGGCTCGAACTCAAGACAAGCTAGAAAGATTTGCTTCGATTTTTGTCAACCAATGCAAAGACGCACTGCCTTGGGATGATGCATTTTTACTCAATCGATTGATTTCGGATTTAGAGGATCTGCATATCGAAATTCTTATGCTGGCGACCTCTCTCCCTCCTCAACAAGTCGGGAGTGAAGCTTTGTCTACCATTATTGCAACAGATTCTCACGCATGCGAGAATGTCTATGTTCTGCAAGAAAGGCTTCCAGGGCATTCGGATGAGTCGATCAAAATCTCATGCTTGGATTTAGCGAATAAAGGATTGCTTTTTGACGATGGATCTACGCGTGCTGGGATGTATGGAACGGATTGGTTTAAAGCCACGCCGCTATCTTTCTGGCTTGTGAAACGTTTAAAGATATAAAATATTTATACGTACAATAGTTACGGAGGCGTTTCGCGCGGGAAATACTGTTGGTGTCGAGAGATTACTGAGACTTTGCTGCTACTGCGTATCCTGACATGCTAATAACCTGAATACGTTGGATTCTCATCGCTATAGGCGTATCTTGTGTTTGATTCCATTGGTAACATGCGATTCGGCTTTCTTTGCGATGACGTAGTTGATGCGTTTGCATGTGCGTTTGCGCAGGTCTCTTTCACGTCGCCCGCCTCGCCCTCTGCTACAATGCACCTATGACTGACCAGACGCAAATCACCCTGACCGTTCCCGACAGCCTTAACATGGCGGCTGTCGTGGGCGCGCACGACGAGATTCTGCGCGTGCTGCAAGACGCCTTCCACGCGCGCATCACCGTGCGCGGCAACGTCGTTATCCTCGAGGGCGACCCGATCGAGGTGCAGACGCTCACTGCCGTGTTCTCCGACCTCGTCAAGCTGGTCGAGGGCGGCGACACCCCCGACGTGGAGTACGTGCGCCATGCGCTCGACCTCATGCGTTCCTCCGAGTTCAGTCCCACGTCGCTGCGCGAGGACATCCTGCTCACCTACCGCGGGCGCGCCATCCGCCCGAAAACCACGGGGCAGAAGCGCTACGTCGACGCCATCCGCGCCAACACCATAACGTTTGGCATCGGCCCTGCCGGCACGGGCAAAACCTACCTTGCGATGGCGATGGCGGTGGCGGCGCTCAAGCGCAAGGAGGTCGGGCGCATCATCCTCACGCGCCCCATTGTGGAGGCGGGCGAAAGCCTCGGCTTTCTGCCGGGCACGCTCAACGAGAAGGTCGACCCCTACATCCGCCCGCTTTACGACGCGCTCTACGACATGACCGACTCCGAGCGCGCGAACCAGCTGGTCGAGGCCGGCACCATCGAGATCGCTCCTTTGGCGTTCATGCGCGGGCGCACCTTGAACGACAGCTTCATCATCCTCGACGAGGCGCAAAACACCACGCCCGAGCAGATGAAGATGTTCCTCACGCGGCTGGGCTTCGGCTCGAAGATGGTCGTCACGGGCGACGTATCGCAGACCGACCTGCCGCACGGCGCCTCGGGTTTGCAAGGTGTGCAAGGCATCCTGGAGGGCATCGATGACATCGCGTTTTGCCTGTTTACGGGCAAAGACGTGGTGCGCCATTCGCTGGTGGCCGCCATCGTGTCGGCCTACGACCGCGCCGCCGCCGAGCGCGCGCAGGGACGCGGGGGAGCGCGGAAGGGGGAGTAGCTGTGGAGGTGTACGTCGACTGCGCGCATCGTGCGGAAGAAGTGGGTGCGCTGCCCGTTGAGGAGCTGGTGTGCTTTGTGCTCGCCGCCGAGGAGGTGCCGGCTGCCGCGGAGGTGTCGGTAAGCTTCGTGACGGATGAGGAGATCGCGCGCCTCAACGAGGAATACCGCGGCAAGAGCGGTCCGACCGACGTGCTGTCGTTCGAATGTGATGGCGTCGACGACGACTTCTTCTTCGGCATGGGCGCGGAAGTCGGCGTCGACGCCGACGACGGTGTCCCCTTCGAGCTGGGCGACGTAATCATCGCGCCCGACGTGGCGCGCCGCCAAACCGAGCAGTTCGGCACCACCTTTGAAAGCGAGGTCACGCTCTTGCTCGTGCACGGCCTGCTGCACCTGTGCGGCTACGACCACATCGCAGATACCGAGGCGGAGGAGATGGAGGCGCGCGAGCGCGAGCTTTTGGGCCTGTGGGCTGATTGTGGCCACGAGGAAGTGCGCCACGTGCGCGACGACACGATCCGCGTGAGGGGCGAGCATTAATGGCCGCCCGCGAAGAACACCTGGTGCGGCACGCGGGCGACGACCGCGCGTCGAGCGACGCCGCCGGTGGATTCCCGCTCACGCGCGCGTTTTCCTGCGCTTGGGCGGGCATCCGCTACGCTTTCACCTCACAGCGAAACCTGAAGATCCACCTCGTCTTCGCCGTTGCCGCCGTCGCGCTCGGCTTCGCGCTCGACATCGGTCAGGCCGGGTGGCTCGCCGTTATCGTGTGCATTGCGCTTGTGACGGCTCTTGAGGTGGTGAACACCGCCGTGGAATCGGTGGTCGACCTCGTTTCACCTGAGTGGAACGAGCTGGCGAAGCACGCGAAGGACTGCGCTGCGGGCGCGGTATACCTGGCCGCGTTCGCCTCGCTTGTGGTTGCCGCCGTGGTGTATGTGCCGCAGCTGGCGCTTCTGTTGGGAATCGCTTTTTAGACCTTGAGAAAGTAGGAAACTGCATGGACCTCGACGCCTTCTTTGCCGAAAACCCGATGGGCGGCACGCCCGAGCCTTTGCCCGAGGGTTTCAAGTCGGGTTTCGTCACGTTGGTGGGACGCCCGAACGCCGGCAAGTCGACGCTTCTGAACGCCGTCATGGGCAAAAAGATCGCCATCACGTCGAACACCGCGCAAACCACGCGCCATCGCTTCCGCGCCGTGCTCACGCGCGACGAGTTCCAGATGATCATCGTCGACACGCCGGGTTTGCACAAGCCGCACGACGCCTTGGGCGAGGAGCTCAACACGAGCGCCATCAAGGCGCTTGAGGACGTCGACGTGGTGGCGATGCTCATCGACGCGTCGGCGCCCATCGGGCGCGGCGACGAGTGGGTGGCGGGGCAGGTGCGCGCGGCGCGCGGCTCGAAGAAGATCTGCGTGCTCTCGAAGTGCGACCTGGCAACCGACGCGCAGATCAGCGCGCAGCGCGAGGCGGCCGAGGCGCTTGGGGACTGGGATGCCATGGTGGCGTGTTCGTCGGAGACGGGCTACAACGTGGAGGCGTTCGTCGAGGAAGTGACGTATTTTTTGCCGGAAGGCCCCGCGTGGTTTCCGCCCGACATGGAAACCGATCAGCCTATCGAGGTGATGGTGGCGGAGTTCATCCGCGAGAAGATTCTGCGCAGCTTTCACGACGAGGTGCCGCACGCCATCGGTGTGGTGGTCGAGGAGATGGAGTTCGTGCGCAAGAGCAACCTCACGCGCCTCTATGCGATCGTGTACGTCGAGCGCGACAGCCAGAAGGGCATCATCATCGGCAAGGGGGGCAGCGCCCTCAAGCGCATCGGCACCGAGGCGCGGCAGGACTTGGAGCTTTTGCTCGGCACGCGGGTGTTTCTCGATTTGCGCGTGAAGGTGAAGAAGAACTGGCGGCGCGACGCCAACCAGATCAGGCGTTTTGGCTACGGCGAAGGGTTGTAGGGAATCGCGCGGGTACTCCCTGATCGGCGCTAGATTGGCTATAATACGCCTAGCCGTCACGAGGAGAACCCTTTTATGATATGCCCACGCTGCCAAACCGATAACCGCTCCGACGCCAAGTTCTGCGACGAATGCGGCTTCGACCTGCGCTCGCTTGCCGAGGCAGCGTCGAGCGCGTCGCCCGCAAGCGCCTTCGAGCCCCAATCCGATCCCCAAGACGAGCTTCGGGGTGAACCTCAGGTTGAGCCCCAGGTTGAACCCCAAGACGAGTCTCGGACGGAGCCTGAGGACGCGTCTTTTTCCGCCGCGTCGCCCGATGTCGTGATCGCCGAGGCGCTCGACGAGGTGAAGACGCTGCGCGCCGTGGTGCAGCCCGTCATCAAGGTGCCCTCGATCGAGCTCGACGAGGCGGGTGAGGCGGACGCTCCCGTTAAGGTTGCCGAGGTTGAGGACGAGATCGAGGTTGAGAGAGGCGACGGCGTTTCCGCTACCGATGCCGAAGAGACTTCCGTTATCCTCTCAGGCGTCGACGAAGCGGACGCCTCCGTCGGGGCGGGTGCTGCTCATCCTCCCGTTCCAGCCGTTCCTCTCGTCGCCCAAGCCGACGCTGACACGGTGTTCGCCGAGGCGCGCGCCATGTTCGGGCCGAAGGAACTCTCGGCTGAGGTGACGGCCGACCTCACGGGGCTCGAGCGGCTCGTCGACTCGAGCTACGTGCCGCCAGCGCCTTCAAGCCGCGCGGGCGACACCATGGAGATGCCGCGCATCGACGACGCCGCGGTGGTGCGCTCAACCTCGTTTCGCGCCGAGGTCGACCGCAAGGAGGCGCGCCGCCAGAGAAAGGCGCAGCGCAAGCTCGAGCGCGAGCAGGCCAAGCGGGAGCGCGAGCTGCAAAAGCAAGGGGCGGTTCCCGTCTCGGCCGCGGCGCCCGTCGCCGAGCCCGACGCTCCTGTAGCCGCGCCTTCGAAACCCGACGCTGCGCTTGACGACAACGCGTCCGCCGGCAATTCCGCCGACAAGCCGCGCGTCAAGAAGGGCGTGATCGCGGCCGTGGTCGTGGTTGTTGCCGCAGTGGTCGCGGTCGCCGTTGCGGGCGGCACGTACGCGATGGAGCTTTGGGGCGGCAAGGTCGTTCCCGACGTGGTGGGCGCCTCGCAAGCCGACGCGCGCTACATGCTCGAGGAGAAGGGCTTCGCCGTTTCGGTCGAGCAGGTCAAGTCCGACGAGGCCGAGGGGCTTGTGCTCGGCACCGACCCGGGCGCGGGTCAGCGCGCCGAGGAGGGCTCGTCGATCGCGCTTCAGGTGGCCACCGGGCGCATCGTTCCCGAGGTCGAGGGCAAAACCCAGGATGCCGTCGAGGCGCTTATGGCAACCGAAGGCTTCGCCAACGTCGAGTATGAGTTGGTGAAGTCGAACGAGCCCGAGGGCACGGCGCTCGCCGTTTCGCCCGAGCCCGGCACGCGCGCGCTGTCGAGCGAGCCGGTAACTGTGCAGATTGCACAGTCCTACACGGTGCCTGAGGTAGAGGGCCGCACCACCGACGAGGCCACAGCGCTTCTGGAGGGCGAGGGCTATAAGGTAACCACGCGCTGGTACAACACCGAGGACATCCCCGAGGGCACGGCGGTTTCAACCGAGCCTACCGTCGGCTCAAAGTTGCCGACGGGCTCGGAGGTCACGCTTTTCGTGGCGCACAACCGCTCGACCGAGCTTTTGTCGCTCACGCGGTCGTTCTTCACCGACTCGCCGACGGTCACCTACGGCGACAAGACCTACCACGTCGACACGAGCACGCTTTCCGTCGAGTACGCGGGCAACAACACCGTGAACTATTCGGTACGGGGCGTGGAGGTCGGCTACATTTTCGGCATCGCCATCGAGAACCCCAACGGGGCCGCTACGCTTACCGGCTCCATCGCGTGGAACGACGACAACGACATCACGAGCGTGTATCCCGCCTTGAAGCAGGGCGCTTAACGCCGTGCCAGCCTCGCCGACCTACACGGCGCGCGCGTGCGTCCTTCGCAAGACGAAGCTGGGGGAGGCCGACCTCATCGTGACGCTGATCGCCTCCGACGGCAGCCAGATGCGCGCGGTGGCGAAGGGCGCCCGCAAGCCGAAAAGCACGTTCGCAAGCCGTCTGGAGCTCTACACCGAGGTCGACGTGCTGTGCGCGCGGGGGAAGAGCCTCGACATCGTGAAGGAGGCGCGTCTGGTTGCTCCGCGCGCACGCGTGCGGTCGAGCCTGGAACACGCGGCGGGGGCGGCGTGCATGGCAGAGCTGCTCGAGCGCGTCACACAGGAGAACCTGCCCGTGCCGCGCCTGTTCGACATGACGCACGTGGCGCTCGACGCCTTGGAGCGCGCCGAGGCGGAGCAGGTTCCGCTTATCACGGCGGCTCACCTGCTTAAAGCGCTCTCGTTCGCGGGTTTGCGCCCGCACCTTTCCTCGTGCGTCGCGTGCGGGGCCGACGTGGACGCGCAGCGCGGCGCGCCCTTGCGCCTTGCGGTTGCGGAAGGCGGGGTGGTATGCGAGGCGTGCGCGCGCCATGCGCAGACCGTGCCCCTGTCGGCCGTCGCGGCCGCTTGGGCGCAAGCGGCCCTCGGCTCGACGTTTTCCCAGCTTTTGCAGACAGACGCGCCCCTGCAGGCGGGCGTCGACCTGCTTCACCTCGCGCAAACCTGGTGCGTGGCGCACGTGGGCGCGCGGTGCAAGTCGATCGAATTTCTGCTCACGGTGGGTTTGTTCGCGTAATTTCTCCCTTGCGCGCCGCCTTTCGCCATCGTATAATTAACAGGCTGTGCCGAAGCACGGCGGTTTGACCTTAGCTTGCATGGGGCCACCCTCTTGCTTACTCGGATCAAACGAACACGAAGACGGGCGCGCACGCGCCGCACACGGAAAGGTGGAAACACAATGGCAGACAAGCTCAGCATCAGCAAGGAGCGCACCGCCGAGCTCATCAAGGAGTACGGCAAGGGCGAGGGCGACTCGGGCAGCGCCGAGGTGCAGGTGGCAATCCTCACCGAGCGCATCCGCAACCTCACCGAGCACCTCAAGGTTCACAAGAAGGACAACCACACGCGTCGAGGGCTCATGATGCTCATCGGTAAGCGCCGCGGCATGCTCAAGTACATCAAGCAGCGCGACATCGAGGAGTACCGCGCGCTCATCAAGAAGCTCGGCATCCGCGACAACATCTAAAGTGCGTTAGGCCCGAGGCCCGCCGTGTGCGGGCCTCGCGTTTATAGAAGCGGTCGGGGCGGCCACAGGGGCATCCCCGCTCGCGGGGCGCGGTGAAGGTAAGTAGCCGCGCGCCCGAAGAAGCTCATGCGCAATGAGGCGCACGAGGCGAAGAGAAAGAACAGAGCAAACTATGGAAAAAATCGTCGAATCCTTCGAGCTGTACGGCAAGGAGTACCGCCTGGAAACCGGCGAGCTGGCCAAGCAGGCAACCGGTGCCGTGCTTGTGACCTGCGGCGAGACCACCGTGCTCGTGACCGCCGTGGTGTCCAAGCAGGAGAAAGACTACGACTTCTTCCCGCTGACGGTCGACTTCATGGAGAAGATGTACTCCGTGGGCCGCATCCCCGGCGGTTACCTCAAGCGCGAGGCGAAGCCCTCCGACAAGGGCACACTCACGGCCCGCATGATCGATCGCCCCATCCGCCCGGGTTTCCCCGACGGCTACAAAAACGAGGTCCACGTGGTGGCCACCACGTTTGTGTGCGACGGTCAGAACCCGCCCGACACCATCTGCGTGGCCGGCGCCTCGGCGGCGCTGCTCGTGGGCGGCGCGCCCTTCGACGGCCCGGCGGCCTGCGTGCGCATCGGCCGCAACGTGGAGACGGGCGAGTTCATCGTGAACCCCACCTACGCCGAGCAGGAAACCTCCGACTTGGAGCTCACCATCGCCGGCACCGCCGACTACATCTCGATGGTGGAGGCCGGCGCGCATGAGATCTCCGAGGAGGACATGCTCGCGGCCATGACGTTCGGCCAGGAGGCCATCGCCGCTTTCTGCGAGAAGCAGTCCGCGTTCCTGGCAAAGGTGAACCCCACGCCGATGGACTACACCATCCACGCGGCCGACCCCTGCATCGCCGAGCGCGTGACGCCGTACTTCGACGAGATGTCCGCCGCGCTCAAAGACGCCGACAAGCTCGCGCGCATGGGCAAGGTCGAGGAGCTCAAAAACCGCGTGAAGGAGACGGAGTTCTCCGAGGAGGAGCGCGCCGCTTGGGCCTCCGACATCGCTGCCGAGCTCAAGAAGCTCGAGAAGAAGGCCATGCGCCGCATGATCATCGAGACGGGCGAGCGCGCCGACGGCCGAGCCCCTGAAGAGGTGCGCCCGCTGCACATTGTGCCGGGGTATTTGCCCCGCGTGCACGGCTGCGGCCTGTTCCAGCGCGGTCAGACGCAGGTCATGAGCGTGTGCACGCTCGGCATGCTCAACGAGTGGCAGCGCCTCGACACCATCGACCCCGCCGAGGGCAAGCGCTACATGCACCAGTACAACTTCCCGCCGTACTGCACGGGCGAGACCGGGCGCATGGGTGCGCCGAAGCGCCGCGAGATCGGCCACGGGGCGCTCGCCGAGCGCGCGCTTTTGCCGGTGCTGCCCAGCGAGGACGAGTTCCCCTACGCCATTCGCGTGGTGTCCGAGGTGCTCGAGTCGAACGGCTCCTCCTCCATGGCGTCCACCTGCGGCTCCACGCTGGCGCTCATGGACGCGGGCGTGCCGATCAAGGCCCCCGTGTCGGGCGTGGCGATGGGCCTCATTAAAGAGGGCGACGACGTGGTCATCCTCACCGACATCCAGGGCATCGAGGACTTCCTCGGCGACATGGACTTCAAGGTGTGCGGCACCGAAAACGGCATCACCGCGCTGCAGATGGACAACAAGGCGAAGGGCCTGTCGGTTGACATCCTCGCCCGCGCGCTCAAGCAGGCGCACGAGGGCCGCGCGTTCATCCTGAACGCCATGCTGGCCGAGATCGACGCGCCGCGCGAGCAGATGCGCGAGACGGCGCCCCGCATCGAGACCATCAAGATCCCCGTCGACAAGATTCGCGACGTCATCGGCAGCGGCGGCAAGGTCGTGCGCGGCATCCAGGAGGAAACAGGCGCCTCGATCGACATCCAGGAGGACGGCACCATCCACGTGGGCGCCACCGACGGCACCTCGATGGAGGCGGCGAAGGCCATGATTCTCGGCATCGTGAAGGAACCCGAGGTGGGCGAGGTTTACGAGGGCGAGGTCGTGGGCATCAAGGACTTCGGCGCGTTCGTGAAGCTGACTCCCGGCAAAGACGGTCTGCTCCACATCAGCCGCGTGGCAAACGGCCGCGTGGGCAAGGTGGAAGACGTGCTGAACCTGGGCGACGTTGTGAAGGTTGAAGTGCTCGAGGTCGACGCGAAGACGGGCAAGATCTCGCTCGACCGTCTCGACAAGCCCGACGCTCCCGAAGGCTCGGCGCCTGCCTCGCGCCGCGAGCGCGACGACCGCCCGCGCGGCGAGAAGCGCGAGCGCGGCGACCGTCCGCGTCCCGGCCAGGGCAGCCGCACGCCGCGTCGTCGTCACGAGGTGTAAGGATGTTCCGCCTGCCCTAACGGGGCAGGCGGAACTTGTCGACGCTGCGAAGGCTCGTTGTTCCGCTCGTTGCTGACGCAACAAGCGGAACGGCTCGACGCTGCGAAGCCCTGAGGCATTTCGCCTAGCCCCTTGTTTGGCCCACGGCGCGTACCGAAGTACGCTTGGGGCCAAGGCGGGGCTATCCGAAACGTCTCAGGGCTTCTCGCTGACGTATACGTTCGACCTGGGAGCGTTTGATGTGAGTGTGACAAGGAGGCAGGTCATTTGTCGTATGTGCTTTTTGGCACAGATTGACGTTTCTGCATGGATTTCGACGAGTTTTGGGACTTTGCAGGGTCTTTTCGAAGAGTACATAAAAGCACGACCTGCGGTTTTGCGGGTTGTACGTCGGGTTTGTGCTTGAAACTATCTGCGCAAACGCAATTCTGTGCCAGATTTTGGGGTGCGACGTTCAATGAGAGATAAGGATTCAGCATGATTCGTGTTGCGGTTTCTGGTTGCGCGGGGCGCATGGGCTCGGCGGTGGTCGACGCGGTGCGCGCGGCCGAGGACATGGAAGTCGTCTGCGGCATCGATCCGCACGCGCCCGCCGACGCGGCGTTTCCCGTGTATCCGTCGGTGGCAGAAGCGCTCGACGCTCACGAGGTCGACGCGCTGGTCGACTTCACGCAGCCCAACGTGGTGGCGGACAACCTGGCGTGCGCCCTGCCGCGCGGCGTGAACTGCGTGGTGGGCACGACGGGGCTTTCCACCGACACGCTTGAGGACCTGGCGGCGACGGCCGCAAACGACGCTTGCCTGTTCTACGCGCCGAACTTCACTACGGGCGCGGTCCTCATGATGCAGTTCGCCAAGGCGGCGGCGCCCTTTTTCCCTGAGGCGGAGGTCATCGAGTTTCACCACTGCAACAAAAAGGACGCCCCCTCCGGCACGGCGGTGCGCACGGCGCAAATCATCGCCGAGGCGCGCGACGGGCGCAAAAGCGCCGCTCCCGGCCGCGAGACGGAAATTGAGGGCGCACAAGGCGCGCGCGGCGCGCTCATCGACGGCGTGCCTGTGCACTCCGTACGCTCGATGGGCTACGTCGCCAGCCAAGAGGTCGTGTTCGGCTCGATGGGGCAAACGCTCACCATTCGCCACGACAGCTGGGACCGCACGTCGTACATGCCGGGCGTCTTGCTCGGCATTCGCAGCGTGGGGGAGAGAAGTGGCCTCGTTGTGGGTTTGGAGAACTTCATGGCGTAAAGGCGCCGCGCGGGCAACCGTGGTGGCATAATATCGACCAGCCGTCAACGCGTCGCGCCGCGCAGGTGAATCTGCGTCATAATGGCGCATGGAACATACAGGACAGATGAGGAGAACAACATGCCGCAAGGAGAACCCCGTTTCGGCCGCATGATTCCGGCTATGGTCACGCCGTTCAACGAGAAGCTCGAGCTCGACCTCGATCGCGCGCAGCAGCTGGCTGATCGCTTGGTCAAGGGCGGCTCCGACGCGCTTATCATCAACGGCACCACCGGCGAGAGCCCCACGGTGTTCTACCCTCAGAAGATGGAGCTGTTCAAGGCCGTGGTGTCGGCGGTCGACGGGCGCGTTCCCGTCATCGCCAACGTTGGCGACAACTGCACCGCCGACACGGTCGACTTCGCCCACGACGTGGAGAAAACGGGGGTCGACGGCTTCATGTGCGTGGTGCCCTACTACAACAAGCCTCCGCAAGAGGGCCTCTACCAGCACTTCCGCACCATCGCGCGCTCAGTTGACCTGCCCATCATCCTGTACAACATCCCCGGGCGCTGCGTGATCAACATGACCGCCGAAACCACGCTGCGCTTGGCGAACGAGTGCGACAACATCGTTGCCATCAAAGAGGCGAGCGGCAAGATGGACCAGATCAAGGCCATCGTCGACGCGGCGCCGGAGGGCTTTTGCGTGTACTCGGGCGACGACTCCGCCACGCTCGACATCATGAAGCTTGGCGGCGTGGGCGTGATCTCGACCATCGGCAACGTGGCCCCCGCGCGCATGAAGGAGATCGTCGATCTGTGCGCGAAGGGCGACTTTGAGGCGGCGCAGGCCGCCAACGACAAGCTGCTCCCGCTGATGGACGGCCTGTTCGAGACGTCGAACCCGATTCTCGTGAAAGAGGCGCTGAAGCTTGTGGGCTTTCCCGTGGGCGGCGTGCGCCTGCCGCTGGTCGACGCAACCCCTGCCCAGTCCGAGCGCCTGGCGGGCATCATGCGCGCCGTGGGGGTGCTCGATTAAGCGCGCAGCGGCGATATTTCAAGACGTTTCGCCGACCCGCAACACGACGGGTCGGCGTTTTGCTAGCTAGGAGAAGATAAGGAAACTGCATGGCAAAAGACAAGCAAGACGCGCGCGAGGAGCGCAAAGCCCCCTCCGCGCAAACGAATAAGGGCGGCGGGAAAGGCGCGACCCAAAAGGGCCAAGACGCGCGCCGCTCCAAGAAGAGCACGAGCTCGTACAAGCACGTGAACCTCGAGCGCAAGCGCCCGCAGCTCACGCGCGACGGCGCGGGGGAGAAGCGACAGGGCGCAAGCGCGAAGAAGGACGCACGCCGCACGTTCGCCTCGGCGAAGAAGGATGCCAACGCGCGCCTGGAGATCGTTCCCCTCGGCGGCCTCGACGCCATCGGCAAGAACATGACGGCGTTCATGTGCAACGGCGACATGCTGCTCGACGACGCCGGGTTGATGTTTCCCGACGACGACCACCCGGGCATCGACCTCATCCTGCCCGACTACACCTACGTGCTCGAGAACGCCGACAAGCTGCGCGGCATCGTCATCACGCACGGGCACGAGGACCACACGGGCACGCTTCCGTATTTGCTGAAGGACCTCGACCGCACGGTGCCCATCTACGCCACGAAGCTCACGCTTGGACTCATCGAGGGCAAGTTCGCCGAGCATCGCATCAAGAACGCGAAGCTCATCGAGATCAAGCCGGGCGACCAGGTCAAACTCGGCTGCATGACGGTCGACTTCTTCGCGGTGAACCACTCGATCCCGGGCGCGGTAGGGCTGTTCATCCAGTCGCCGGCGGGCAACGTGCTTCACACGGGCGACTTCAAGCTCGACCAAACGCCCATCGACGGCGTGCACACCGACTACGCGGCGCTCGCGCGCTTCGGCGAGATGGGCGTCGACCTCATGATGAGCGACTCGACCAACGCCACCAACCCCAACTTCACGGCTAGCGAGGCGGAGGTGGGGAAAACGCTCGCGCAGATCATCAGCCAGGCCAAAGGCCGCGTGATCATCGCGTCGTTCGCAAGCCACATTCACCGTATGCAGCAGATCTGCGACGCCGCCATCGCCAATGGGCGCAAGGTGGTGGTCACAGGCCGCTCGATGATCCAAAACACCGACATCGCGCGAAGGCTTGGCTACCTCAACATAGCCGACGAGAATCTCATCGACGCCTACGACTTGTCGGGCATGCCGCCTGAGCAGGTGGTCATCATGTGCACGGGCAGCCAGGGCGAGCCGCTCTCGGCGCTCGCGCGCATCGCCAACGGCGAGCACCGCACCATCGACATCGAGCGCGGCGACACGGTGATCATCTCCGCCACGCCGGTGCCCGGCAACGAGAAGGCGGTCACGCGCGTGATCAACTCGCTGGCGAAGATCGGCGCGGACGTGTACGACAAGAGCCGCGCGCGCGTGCACGTGTCGGGCCATGCGGGCGCCGAGGAGCTGAAGATCGTGCTCACGATCGTCTCTCCCAAGGCGTTCATGCCCGTGCACGGCGAGGCTACGCACCTGCGCGCGCACGCCAAGCTGGCCGAGGCAACCGGCGTGCCGGCGGAAAACATCTTCGTGATGGAAAACGGCGACTCGCTCGTGCTGTCGGCCAAGGGTATCGAGATCGGCGAGCCGGTTCAGTCGGGCATCGTCTACGTCGACGGCCTGTCGGTCGGCGACACCTCCCAAGACGTGCTCGACGAGCGCAACACGCTCGGCAACCAGGGCTTCGCGAGCGTGGCAGCGGCGGTGTCGTTCAAGCGCCGCGAGCTGCTCGGCGAGCCGCAGGTGGAGATGCACGGCATCACCGGCGGCGACGACGCGTATCTCTCCGAGGAGGCCGCCAGCGTGGTGGCGGGCGCCGTTCGCCGCGCGCTCTCGAAGGGCGGCGACGCGAAGGGCGTGCGCAAAGTGGCGCGCGACGCGGTGCTCTCGCTTCTGTGGGAGCGCACCAAGCAGCGGCCCATGGTGGTGGTGAACCTGCTCGACGTGTAACGCTTGCGCTCCGTCCGCGACAAGAAGCGCCGAAGCACTGCGCTCAGAAGCTGCGCAGCCTTCGCTTCGCGCTTCGGCGCTTCTTGTCGCTATCGTGTTGCTGGCGCGAAAACGTTTCGCAGGTTTTTATATAATAGAGGAATCAAACGCAACTTAAACGCAGCTTGAAGGAGTAGGACGGCGTGGCCCGACAGTCTGGAAACGCAACCAAGAAGAAGGTGAATACGCGCAACACGGCGCAGGGGCGCAAGGCTGCCCCCGCCCAGGGCGCTCGACGCGTCGAGGCGCGCGCGGACGACACCGCTCACATCATCGACGCGCGCACACGGCGCGACATCACGGGCGTGGTGTTCATCCTGCTCGCTGTGGTGCTCATGCTGTGCGCCGCGCTTCCGACCGAGGGCGACGGCGTGGTCACGACGGCAATTGCGTCGGGCGTTCACTTGGTGTTCGGCGTGGGCTGCTACGTGCTGCCCTTCGTCCTTGCCGCCGTGGGCATCACCTTCCTCGTGCGTTTCGAGCGCGAGCGCGTGCCTCTGCGCGTCGCCATCGGGCTCGGCATCATCTTCGTGGCGCTTTTGGGCCTTATTGCGCTGTTTACGCCTGTGACGGGCTTAAACGGCGACAACCTGGAGCTTTTGTTCTCGCAGACGGCGCTCGTGAGCCACGGCGGCTACATCGGCGCCGGCATCGCGTGGGCGGGGCTCATGCTGTTCGGCCAGGTCATCTCGTGCGTGATTCTTGTGGGCGTCATCGTCATCGGCGTCAT
>JAUNGO010000094.1 GCA_030524475.1 Eggerthellaceae bacterium
AGCAATAATGATGTTGTGCAAATCACTAAGGCGACCTCCGAAGGCGTCGAATATTACCAATTCAATACAGTAGGCGTTGGATCTGCGACCGTAACCGTTAAGGATCGTTTCGGTCAAACCCACTCTGCTTCTTTTGAGGTGCAGTCGGTTGCCGATGCAGACCTCTCCTCTTTGAAGTTTGTTCAAAATGAGATGACGCTTGCGATAGGCGAGAGAACGCCTGATTTTATGGATCTTGTAGCCGATTCCGCATACGAAGATTTGTCTGGTGCGATTTCTTGGAATCTCAGGCTCAATGATTTTGAGGGTGCGATCCTTAAACCCGTCACGTCAAATTCGGGAGACACCTGCTTCGAGGCGGTTGGCGCAGGAACCACTACGTTTGAGCTGCTTGTCTACAACCCCGACGATCCTTCTCATCCGATTGTTGCCGACACCATGACCGTTACGGTAAAGGGTCCTCAGGTTGCCGCTACGGCTTCCGATTCCGCTGTGAGCGCTACGGCTGAGGCGAACAACATAGCAACAATCAACGCCATCGCGGCGGCTAAGCAGGAGCATGGCGACTTGGTGCTCGTGGCGAACCCCGACGTTGAGCTTACCGACGCGGCGCGCGAGGCCGTGGTTGCGATGGCGACGGGCGACACGCGCATCGCCGGCCAGTTCGACATCCACTTCGCCACCACCGCTGGTCAAGAGGTCGTCGTCAACAAGAACGCCGACGGTAGCCTGAGCATGACGGTGCGTATCGCCATGACCGACGCCATGAAGGCGCTCGACCCCGACACGCTGAAGGTGTGGTACGTGAGCGATGACGGCAAGACCGAGGAAAAAACCACGTGGGTTGAAGACGGCTCCCTCTGCTTCACCACCGAGCACTTCAGCACGTACGTGGTGACGGGCGAGCCGCAAAGCGAACCTGCGGGCGACGACGTCAAGAAGGCAACCGCGCTTGCCCAGACGGGCGACGCAACGCCGCTTGCCGCCAGCGTGGCAGGGGCAGCAGCGCTGTGCGCCTTGGCTGCGTTCTCGGTGACGCGCCGCAAGCTGGGGTAAGCCAAACCCCATCCCCCCACCCTCAAAGGCGGGAAAGGCTCTTGAATGAAAGAAGCCTTTCCCGCCTTTTTCATGCACTGCATAGGCTTTTTGTTGCGAAAAATCAGTCTGTTGTTACATACAAATATTGTCCTTCGTCTATGTCGCATAAAATGAACTGAAGTTCAAAAATGTCAGGGGAGGAAAAACCTGTGGCGTACGAAGTCTCGATAGTTGAGGACCTCGCCGAGCATGCCGAGGCGCTCGAGCGGGCTTTGCGGCTGAGCCCCCGCGGCGAAGATCTCGCTATATCGCATTTCGCCAGCGCGCGGGCGCTTGCCGACCACCTGGCAAAAGACGGTAGGGTTGACATATGCTTCATGGACATCAACCTGGGCGACGATGACGCCTACCTGAGCGGAATACAAGCGGTCGCCAATCTCTTCCCCCGAACGTCCGAAACGCAGGTTGTCTACGTAACGGGCTACAGCGACTACCATGCGTCTGTCTACAGCACCAGGCACGTGGGCTTCCTTCCGAAGCCCGTGAAGCAACACGAGCTTGACGCGGCGCTGGCCCAAGCGATTGCCAACTTGGAAGAGCGTTGCCGCGAGACGATTGCCGTGACGTCGAACGGCAGGCTGGTTGCGATCGACCCGGCCAAGATTCTGTACGTGGAAAGCGCCCGCCGCAAGGCGATTATCCATTTGGTCGACGAGGTGGTCGAAACGTACGCCAAGCTGGGCGACCTTGAGCGCAGCCTCTCCTCGTCGTTCGTTCAGTGCCACAAGAGCTTCTTGGTGAACATGAATCAGGTGCGGGAGCTCACGGCGCGATCCGTTCTGCTCTCGTCGGGCGAGGTGATTCCCGTAAGCCGTCAACGAAAAACGGCCACGCGAGAAGCCTTTCTCTCTCAGCTTCGCTTATGCCTGTAAATTTGGTCCGTGAACTTTTCCCTTTGTAATCATCGAGTCGATAACGGTAACGAATGCGCGTCATATGAGGAAAACGTGTGATACGTGCTGAATAATCGATGATCTAGCTGGTGTTTCTTCTTGCGATGCTCGAACGGTAAGGTATCATTATCTTCGCTCGCAGGAACAGTTTCAGACCCGAGTGATATGAACGCGAAACGTAGTGAGGACAAAGATGACTTTACTTGAGCTGTTGGAGCTTTTGAAACGCAACCTCAAGCTTGTGGTGCTGCTGCCTGTTGTTTGCACGGTATGCTGTGCGTTGGTGGTTGCGTTCGCGCTGCCCGCGGAATACTCCGCCACCTCGAAGATCACGGTTTCGGCCGAGGCAGGGGCTATCGGCAGCCTTGCTTCTTCGGCGGCCACGGAAGTTGCGGGCGAAACGGGCGCTGAGG
>JAUNGO010000047.1:0-15707 GCA_030524475.1 Eggerthellaceae bacterium
TCGACAGCTGCCCGCCGTCGCGCGGCGGCTGGTCGCTGCCGGGGCCTTTGTGGGCTGACTTGCGCGACACGCTCGACGACGCGCTGGCGGGGGTTCCGCAAATCGTGGGGCACACGCCCGTCTCTTGCGTGGAAGACTACGCGGCAAGCTACCTGACGCGTGGCCAGGACGCCCTGTGGGCGTGCGACACGATGTCGCTCGGCTACGGCGCGCCGATCGGCGACGGCTCCTTGCTGCTCGTCGACGAGTCGGGCGCAGCGCAGGCCGTCCCGTTTCCCGGCGAGACCGATTTCGCGGACGTGGCCTGGGAATACAGCATGCAGCGCTCGTAGCATGACAAGGGGACAGGTCGTTTGTCATATTGCGAAAGGGTTGTGGTTGTGACAAAGGGACAGGTCGCTTGTCACATTGGCAAGCGGCAAGGGAACGAATGGTTTTCTCAATGTGACAAGCGACCTGTCCCTTTGTCACAACCCTTGCGCTCTGCCAATATGACAAGCGACCTGTCCCCTTGTCATGCGCGTCACGCTATGAACTCTAAAAGGTTAGTTCATCTTCTTTCTCGCCTGTTTTCGGGTCGATGCTGTTCCGGCGGCACCAGTCTCTGAGGCGATTGCGAACGCGATTCTCGAGCGTACACATCTTGTTTTCGTCAAATGGCAACTCGAGCCCCGTGTCCTCATAGTCTCCTGTCGCCCTGAATTCCCCTTCGTCAATGGGGTTGACGAAGCCGTCGTTGCCACGCCCTCCATCAATGAGGCAGATTCGGTCGAACACCACGTGCCTGCTGCAGGAATCTTCATCGAAATTCGGTGCCTGCAGGCATACGTCCATGACAGGCTCCGGTTTGTTCTCGTCTGCGACGTTTTCTCGATAGACGATGGATATCCATTGCCAGTTGGTCAGATCATGCTTGGGAAGGACGATCCATCCGTAGCGCCTCTCTTGATTGTTGTTTGGGTCGACCTTGTCTCCGCATCTGCTTTGAACTGAGAAATGCGCATAGCCTTCGTTTTCCATCAATTCCCTGAGGCGCTCGGCGATCAACTCACGCTGATGCGCTCGTGCCTCTTTGTAGTCGTTTTTAGCTTTCGTGAAGCTGTCATCCAATTTCCATTCGAGCGACTTGATGCAGTTGCACATCATGTCGCCCAAGATCTTGAGCTTATATTCGTTTTCTTTTCCTGTTATGGGGAGTTTTATGCCGGTGTAGACTGGCTGCCGCTGGTCTACAGGCGTAATAATACAGAGATCAGTGGGCAGAAGATCGATATATGTGCGATAGCTCTCCGCTGCGGGCATCACGCCAGTTGAGCGATCGAACTCCGCTATGGCCATCACAGAAAAGCCTTGATCGTTCGCGCCCTGCGGCTTAACGCTCACCTTCCAATGACGGCCATAGTTGTCATAGACTACTTCGACTTTGCCCTTAAAGCCACTCAGGTCTTCTGGAAGCCTACGCTTCAAGTAGTCTGCAATGACCTCCATCTCATCATGTTGCTCGTCCGACCTTTTTTTGGATTCCCTTTCCCAAGAAACGCAATCTAGAAAATCATCTACTGAATCATAGTCAACTCGAAATGTGAATATGAAACCCTCGTCGCCAGTTATCCCCATCTCCCAATCCTCGATTTGCTCTTTAGTGGGAACAAAATATCGTTGGGTCAAGAAATTGAACGCGACATTAACCTTGTTCATCTTCCAGGTCCTTTTCTCTCAGTCGAGTCACATCCAGCTCGTTCTCAAAGAAGTTGATATAGTCGAACACGTTGCTAACTCCGGCATATACCTCAATAATGGCTTCATCAGGTCTCCCTGGAGTTATTATATTTTCCTCTATATCGTCGTCATATGCAAAAGAGAAGGCTCCAGTAGGGTCGTAATATACCGACAAAGGATCCCAGTCTAGGGGGAAAGTCCCTTCCGCATCGAAAGCCGTCTCTACGTCCTTGGCTATTGAACGCGTACTAGAAAGTACGACGCACAGATACTTGTCCGGATGTTTTCTATGAAATTCGCTCAGACCCTTTTTGGAGAAATCGGTATTGAGAATATCCTCCTTGTAATCAGGGTCGTAAATGTCGGGGTTCAGCTTCTCAATCTTCATCGCTCTTCCTCCTTGTATCCACCAATGACGAATTCCTGGAGCATCCCACCCGACCTATAACACGTTAAAGAATGCCGACAGGTTCTCCTTGAGCGAGTAAAGGCTACGTGAGCTTTCGTAAGCTTTGAGAATTTCCCCCAATTTGGCGTCGTCCTCTTGGACGAAATCAAGAATCTGGGCAAGAATCTCGTCCTCAGTCTTGCCGTTGACGATCAAATCCGGCTTGTCCATTGCTTGCTCTCCCTCCTCCTCGACACAAATTACGATGCTGTTGATGGGCATCTTCAGGTTGTGAATCTCATCCAGGTTTTGCAGCCTGCTGTTGTCGACTGCGGGGACATGATGGTTGATGAAGTTCGCGATGTCGCTTAAGCTCGGTTCATCCCCCAAAATAGTATAAGAGATGCTGTTTCGACTGCAAACATGGTAATACAACCTGTCCTGCTCAATGCGTACGTCGATGACCGGCTTCGCACTCTCCATAATCTTAAAGTGCGTATTGGGGTATAGGTAATCTGCCGTGATGCCCACCGCCTTTCAGTGAATTCTTCCGTGCCAACGACCAGGTTGAAACGCGGGACTTCCTCGCCAAGCGCCTTGTTTGCTGCAGTATAGACAATGCGTTTTTCTCTGGGGATCTCATTTCTTGCGCAAGGAAGGCACATTATAGCGAATCGCATTCGGGTTTCTGTCCATCGTGCGGTACATATAAGTTTTGGAGGTATGATAAGGGGCAGTTCGTCTGCCACGTGCTAAAAATGAACGCACCAGCCATCCAGCCGGTGCGTTTTTTCGTTGCAGCCGCCAGAGGAGCGTTACGCTTTCAAGCGAGTACGCCTAAGCCATACGCCTCTCGTCTAATTGGTCGTTAGCAACCTCTGCAAGGCGATCGAGCGCTTTTTCGAGGATGCCATTCTTGAAAGCACGGAGCGCTTTGTCGAAGGAGACGCCTTTCTTAAAGTATTCTGCTGCACCTACCGACAGGTTGTCGTTGACCACTCCCTCCGCCTCGCTCTTGTCGAGAACTTCTAAGAGCGCGATGGCAACGCTGGGATCTTCAAGGCTGCGCCTTCTGCGCATTTCGGAAGGATATAGCCCGAACGACTCTGCCGCCTTGCGCTGTTTTTTCTTGTACCAGAGCTCGGCGGGCACTCCCATGCTGTCTACCAAGGCAAATGTCATGGCATGGTCGAAGGCGCTCTTGTATTCCTCTTTCTTTCCCTCGGGCGGCCAAAGAATGCCATCGTCATCAAAGGGGCGCCGCTTCTCTTCTGGCTCATATAATTTACAATGCTTCTTAAACCAGTCCAAATAGCGCTTCGTAGCAGGAAGGCTATCGTGGCTCATGTCGAAATACTCGGGATAGCTCTCGCTCAACTCTTTCCTCATGCAGTCGATCAAGGCAAGACAGCGAAGGTCTTTCTCCTCTCCGCTTTCAACGTTTTTTAGGTTGGATCTCAATTCTTTGGCAGTAGCTTGCACTTCCGCTCTCTCAGTGT
Organism: Eggerthellaceae bacterium; assembly: GCA_030524475.1. Classification (GTDB taxonomy): domain Bacteria; phylum Actinomycetota; class Coriobacteriia; order Coriobacteriales; family Eggerthellaceae; genus CAAEEV01. The sequence continues at coordinate 3,607 of JAUNGO010000047.1, forward strand.
TCAAGTCGAAACCAAGTTTTTTGGCAACAGCCCGTACTTCGGGGAAGAACTCTATCTCTTGCTTCTGCTGGTCTTGCGCCATGTGCGGTTCTCCTTTCGCGTCGCGCTTACGGCAGTTTTTACCGCAAGCGCAATTTGTCATGGTAACGATTCACTTTCCGAGAAGCAAGAAGGCCTGCGCGCGTGGCTCCCCAGCAGGAAGGCTTGCGTCGGACGGCCACCAAATGTTATCCGGGTCGACCGCCACCGTAACGGGCTGTTTATCGTAGACGTTCCAGGCTTCATCGTCCATCGCGAGACGAATCATGGCGGCCTGGCCGCTTTTCCTGCCCGTGCCATCGCCGCTGACGGCGTCCACGTTGGTCGGCTCGTCGAACACGAGCAAGACGTACGCCTCCGCCTCCGTGTAACCTGGGCTCGGGTTGCTGACGCCCTGCAACGTGCACACCTCATCGGTGTCCAGAACTCGCACGGTGCCTGCATAGACCTGCAGGCCCGCCTGCTCAGCGGCGCTTACGGCGCCTGGCGCGGACGGGTCGACGTTGCCCGCCCATTCCCCAGTCTCAAGTGAGTCGAGAACGCCCGAGTCGCTGACGGCGCTCCACGTGAGTTCGCGCTGCTCGCTCTCGATGGGCGCCGTACACGCTTCGCCGTTCGCAAGCTCGCTATGGAGAATCTGGCGGCTCGCCCAGCCCCGTCCATCGAACTCAAGGCGGCTGATGCGCGTCTCGCCCGATCCTGAAACGGTTTCGTTGAGGATGAGCCCGTTGCCGTGGACGGAAGCGTAAATCTCCCCACGGTAGCTGGCGGAAGTGGCGACGCCCCTCATGAGCGTGTCGCTGTAGTCGGCAAGCGCGCCGTTCGAGTTGACGTAGTGAACGCTTACGGCATCGATGCCGCCCCACCTTTCCATGTCCCCATGGAGGCAAAGCAGCAGTACGGGCACGTCGAGGTTTTCAACCTCTGCGAGCGCATAGGTGTATTCGCCGCTCTGGACGAGCTCGTCTTCGACGCCTTTGTTCTCGAAGTGTGATGCGGGGTCCGCAATCGCGTCGCGGTAGAGGTCTGCGGCAACGGACTCGGCTGTCGGGTTGGACTCCTGCTCAACGGCCGCAGAGTCAGCAGAACCGGCTGTGGAGCCTCCATCGGACGGTTGTGAGGTGCATCCCGCAACGAGTGCAGAAATGCAGACGGCGAGGAAAAGAGCAGCGCTGGTGTGAAGCCAGGGATGGCAAGCGGTGCGCGTATCGGCGGATTCTCTCTTGAGCATAGGCACCATCCTAAATATGCAGAAGGTTGCAACATCATCGATTATATCTGATGATATGTTGTCCGAGGTCAACGGAATCAAGAATGCTGACGGCATCGGCTTTAAGATCAATTTGTCGAAACGCACCGTGTTCGGATCGGTGGTGCGCAAGGGAGCGCGCGGCCTTTTAACAGCAATCAACCATTGCAATAAAGGTCGGTATTTGTGTGGTATATGGTGAAGTAATAGGTCGGTATTTGCGTATATGTCTTTATATGAAAAGCTCGGTATTTATGTTGTAGTAGCTGATAAAACGGGTGACAAGGGGGGCAGGTCGTTTGCTATGCGCAACAGGTGCTGGGGGGCGTTACGCTTTCGCCTCCTTCTCCTTCATGCCGAAGGCTTTTCGCGCGCCGTTGGCTGCGAGGGTGGCGCCTCCCGCTATGGCGGCGACGCCTGGGCCGGGCAGGATGAGCATCGGCACGCCGACGGCGGCAATCGCTCCACCCGCGACCATCTGCGCAACGCCCGCCGCCCTGTTGCCGCCGCTGTTGCCTTTGCTGTTGCTGCTTTCGGAGCGGCTTTCTTGCGCTGCTTGATTGGTTGACGCGCTCGACGCTCGTCGCGCGTCCGAAACGGCATCGGCTCCCATTTTCGCCGCCACCGCTGCCGTCTTGCCCACGTTCGCCGCCGCCCGTATCGCGTTGCCCGCGATCGAAGCGCCTATCGATTTCGCCATGATGCGCCTCCCCGTTCTTTTGTTCTTCTGCTCGCCATTATAGGTAAGGTAGTGGATTGGAAGTGGAGCAAATGGGGTGCACGGCTACTTGCCTGCGAGGGCGGCTTTGTAGCTTTCGCCCCAAGCCCACATGGCGTCGATGACGGGTTTGAGAGAGCGCCCCAGGTCGGTGAGCGAGTACTCCACGCGCGGCGGCACCTCGGCGAACGCCTCGCGGTGCACAAGCCCCGACGCCTCCATCGCGCGCAGGTTCGACGTGAGGACCTTCTGCGACACGCCGCCGACCGAGCGCTGCAGCTCCTTGAAGCGCAGCTTGTCGTTCATCAGTAGGTCGCGCAGGATAAGCGTCTGCCACTTGTTGCCGATGAGCGTGAGGGTGGTTTCCACGGGACAGGCGGGAAGCGCGGCGAGGGCTGCTGCTGTCGCTTTCGTTGCTGCTGCCGTTGTTGTCGCTTCGCTATTGTCTAAAGGCTTCTCCATATTTCCTCCATATCAATAATGCCTGTTCGTAGGCTTTAGTTACCGAATGGTGCTTAGAGCACAATAGAGTGCTTACTTACTTTGGGAAATCATACTGCGTAAAGTGTGCATCGTCAACGAAAGGCGCGAAGGGCGCCTTGCAGGGCGGGGAAGGCGCGGGTGCGCGGCGGTTCGCGAAAGCGAGACCGGCGCGGGTGCGCGGCAACCTCGGCGAACAGAAAGGATGCACACCATGAGCAAGAACGACTTCACGACGGTTGAGCTGGGCAAGGGCGAGGTGCGCGTGTACGAGCGCGCGGGGCTGAGGCTGCACGCGTACCAGACGCGCGACCTCATCGACGACGAGGTGTTCGTTATCGAGAACGACGGGCGCGGGTTCGTGCTCGAGTACCCGTGCTTCTTCGACAACATCGCCGAGCTGGAGGGCTACCTGAAAGACGCCGGCATCGCGGTTGAGGGCATCGTGGCGGCGTACCACATGGCGGGCGCGACGTTTTTGGCGGGCACGCCGGTGTACGCCACGCGCGAGGCCGACGAGTACGGCCATGCGGGCGGCGGCCGTGCGCTCATCGACAACTTCACGGCGGCGTTCGGCGCGGCATTCGACAACTCCATCCCCGACGTCACGAACTACATCGAGGGCGATGTGCTCACGCTTGCGGGCGTCGAGATGCGCATCGTGCGCAACGCCGAGGCGTTCGACGTGGTGATTCCGGCGCTCAACATGGTGTACACGCACATGCTCGGGCACGACTGCCACTCCATCGTGGCGGGCGCGGGGCACGCCGACGGCATCGTCGCGCAGCTCGAGGGCTACCTGGCGGCGGGCTACGACTTGGTGCTGACCAGCCACTACACGCCCGAAGACCTGAAGGACGTGGAAACCAAGATCGCCTACCTGCGCGACTTAAAGGCGATTGCGGAAGGGTGCGGCGGCGCCGACGAGTTCAAATCCGCGGTGCAAAAGCGTTATCCTGACTACGCGGGCGAAAACTACCTCGACATGACGTGCGGCTTCTTCTTCCCGCAGAAGTAGGTAGCGGAAGGCACGGGGGCGTTGCGGCGTGCGACGCCCCCGGTGTGACGAACGACCCGCCCCCTTGTCACATTGGAAGCGGCGAATATGGACGAAAGCGTGAAGGATATGGAAATCGTGAATATGGACGCGTTGAAGGCGGGCGAGGGGCTCGACGTCGGCGCAGTTCCCCGCGTCGACGAGGTCGATGCGGCGTGGTGCCTTCGCTTCATGCGCGCCGTGCGCGACGCGGCGTTCGCCACGGTGGACGCCGACGGGCTGCCGAGCGTGCGCGTTATCGACGTGATGGCGGTTTCCCCCGCCGAGGGCAAGCTGTATTTCCTGGCCCCGCGCGGCAAGATGTTCCACGCCGACGTGGTGCGCGAGGGGACGGTGGCGCTTGTCGTGCAGACGCCCGACTTCCGCACGTGCCGTGTGCGCGGGCGTGCTTCGCGGCCCGGCGACGCGGCGGAGCAACGCAGGCTTGTGGACGCGCTTTTCGAGCTCAACCCCTCGATGAACATGATTTACGCAGGTGAGAACCGCTACATCTGCGACGTGTTTTGCATCGAGGACGGCGAGGGCGAGTATTTCGACCTCGGGCAGCGCCCCGTGTTTCGGCGCGGCTTCACGCTGGGCGAGGCGCGCGCCGCCGTACAGGGAGGCGTTGGGGCGGCTGACGGCACGCGCGGAGTTTTCGAGATTACGCCGGCGTGCACGGGTTGCGGCACGTGTGCGGCGGCGTGCCCCGAGGGGTGCATCGTTTCGACGGGCGGCACGGAGGGCGCCGAAGGAGCGCGTGGGCGCTTCTTGATCGATCAGGAGCATTGCCTGCGGTGCGGCATATGCTACGAGGCATGCGCGCACGGCGCGGTGAAGCGCATGACGCAGGGGGGCGCCGTGTGACAAAGGGACAGGTCGTTTGTCACATTGGCAAAACGTATGGGAATAGGTAGTCTTCCGCAATGTGACAAACGACCTGTCCCTTTGTCACACGATTGCACATGCAATCCGGAACGTCCCGTTTGCCACATTGGCAAAGCGCAAGGGAATGGATGGTCTTTCGCAATGTGACAAACGACCTGTCCCTTCGTCACCCCTTCGTCACCATTGGAAAGCGAGGTGTTGGGTATGAGTGAAGCAGCGCAAAGCGCCGGGGTCGAGCGCCTGGCGGAGGCCTTCGACGCGGCCGACCTTGTGCTGGTGGGCGCAGGGGCTGGGCTTTCGACCTCGGCGGGGCTTGCGTACTCGGGTGAGCGCTTCGAGCGGTGGTTCGCCGACTTCGCGCGCGCCTACTCCTTCCGCGATATGTACTCGGGCGGCTTTTTCCCCTACGCCACGCTTGAGGAGCACTGGGCGTACTGGAGTCGCTACATTTGGTGTAACCGCTACGGCGCGCCGCCGCGCGACACGTACGGCGTGCTGCGTGAGCTGCTAGTCGGCAAGGACCACTTCGTGCTCACCACCAACGTCGACCACCAGTTCCAGCGCGCGGGCTTCGACAAGCGGCGCCTGTTCTACACGCAGGGCGACTACGGGCTGTGGCAATGCTCGCGCCCGTGCCATGCGGAAACGTACGACAACGAGGAAACGGTGCGCGCGATGATGGCGGCGCAGGGGTTCGCGCTGGGGAAGACGGAGACAGGAGGCGGAGAGGGTGCGTTTCTGCCGCCGTGCGACGCCGATGCGTGGGAGCACATCACGCGGCGTGTGCCGACCGAGCTTGTCCCGCGTTGCCCCCGATGCGGCGCGCCGATGTCCATGAACCTGCGTGCCGACGACACGTTTGTGGAGGACGCGGGCTGGCACGCGGCGGCAGCGCGCTACCATGCGTTCGTCGAGCGCTGCCGGGGCGCGCGCGTGCTTTTCCTGGAGCTGGGCGTCGGCGGCAACACACCCGTGATCGTAAAGTATCCGTTTTGGCGTATGACCTCGGAAAACGCGCAGGCGACCTATGCGTGCGTCAACAAGGGCGAGGCGTTTGCGCCCTCGATCATAGCCGATCGTAGCGTGTGCCTCGACGCCGACATCGACGAGGTGCTGCGCGGGCTTGCGAGGGCGTAGCGTGTTCGCGCCCGCGCTCGCCTTTGTGCGCACGAGAGTAAGGAGAAGGAAGCATGGACGAACGGCGGAAGGTTGAGCTTTTGCGCGGGCTTGTTCGTATGCTGGTGGAAGAGCGCTGCGAGCGCGAGGGGCGCGGGCGCGGCGGCTGGGCGTTCGCGGGGCTTGGCGAGCCCGAGGCGTACGAGGCGCTTGCCGCGACGCCGGGCGCCACGGCCGACGAGTTGTGGCGCGCATTTCGATCGCTCGTGAACGTGCGGCCGCCGTGGCCGGTGTCGGACGCGTTCCTGCGCGCGCAAGACGAGCTGCTCCAAGGGTTGATCGCTGAGGCGGGCGTGAGCACGGTGACCGACGCGCTGCCTGTTCCCGCGACGGCCGGTTCTGACGCTTCCGCTTGCGCGGGAGGTGTCGCTGGCGGCGGCGAGGGCGACAGCGACACCAGCAACAAAGGCGACGCTGCCCGCGCGGGTGCGCCGCTGTTCCTCTGGCGCGGCGACATCACCACGTTCGCGGCCGATGCGGTGGTAAACGCCGCGAACGCCCAGATGATGGGGTGTTGGGCGCCGCTTCACTACTGCATCGACAACGCTATCCACACCTTCGCGGGCGTGCAGCTGCGCGCCGAGTGCGCACGCCTCATGCGCGAGCAAGGCCACGACGAACCCACGGGGCAGGCGAAGGTGACGCCGGCGTACAACCTGCCCGCGCGCCTCGTCGTGCACACGGTGGGGCCGATTGCGGCGGGTCGCCCGACCGACGAGCATCGCGCGCAGCTTGCGCAAAGCTACCGCAGCTGCCTGGAGGCGGCCGACGCGGCGGGCGCGCACTCGATCGCGCTGTGCGGCATCAGCACGGGTGTGTTCGGGTTTCCCCTTGAGGAAGCGGCGCGCATCGCCGTGCGCACGGTGCGCGCATGGGCGGCCGATCACCCGCACGCCTTCGCGGGCGGCATCGTGTTCGACGCGTTCCTCGAGCGTGAGGAGGCCGTCTATCGGGACGTGCTGGGGATGGCGTAGCGGGGAGGCGGTGCGCCATCGTGGGGTGAACATGGGGGTGTTCACGCCGCGTTCCGCCACCAATAAAAAAGAGAAGCCGTCTTGGCGGCTTCTCTTTTTTGGCTTGCTATGCGCGTCGGTGCTTACTTGATGCGCGTGTACTTCTCGCGCAGTTTGCGCTCGCCGAACGAGCGGATGTCGTTTTTGCCTGCGGACTGCGGCTTGGCGTTGCGCTGCTTCTCCAAGCTGCGCTTCTCCTTCGCCGCCGTGCGCTCGCGGCGCTTCTCGTTTTCGGCTATGCGGCGCTCGGCGGGATTGAAGTCGCCGCGTGCGCCGTTGCGGTTGCCCTTGTATCCGCCGCCGCGGTTGCCGCCGCGCTCCGAGCGGTCGTCGCGGCGGAAGCCCCCACGACGATCGTCGCGCCCGCCGCGCGTATCACGCGAGCGGTCGTTGCGGTCGTTGTAGCCGCGCGGCTTGAAGCCGCCGCGCTCGTTGCGATCGCCGCCGCGACGGTCGTCGCGCTTGAAGTCGCGGTCGCCTTTGCCCTGGTAGCCCCCACGGCGGTCGTCGCGGTTAAAGCCGCCCTTGCGGTCGCCGCCCTTGAAGCCGTCGCGCTTGTCTCCGCGACGCTCGTCGCGCCCGTAGCCCTTGCGGTTGTCGCGGCGGTCGTCGCGACCAAAGCCGCCCTTGCGCTCGTCGCGCCCGAAGCCCTTGCGCTCCCCGTCGCGACCCGAACGGCGGTCGTCGCGCCCGCGACCGAAGCCGCCCTTGCGCTCGCCGTATTCGCCGTCCTTGCCGCCTCGGCGGTCGTCGCGCCCGTAGCCGCCCTTGCGGTCGTCGCGGCGCTCCCCACGGCGCTCGTCGCGGCGATCCCCGCGACGCCCATCCCCGCGGCGCTCCCCGCCGTGTCCGTCGCGCTCGTCGTCGCGGTTCTTCTTCCCGCGCCAACCGCCCGTCGGGATGATCCCCAAGCGCTCAAGCGTCTCGCGCTCGCGGCGCTCGGCGCGCTCCTCGCGTGCCTTCTCGCGCTGCCAGTCGAGCTCGCCTTTGTACTTCTTCTGCGGCTTCTCCTTGCCGCCCTTGCGCTTCGCGTCCTTCTTCTTGCCCTTCTTCCCCTTCTCCAAAATGGAGCGGTCGAGCTGGTAGGTCTCCATCTCCATCACCGGCAGGTCGCGGCCGATGAGGTTCTCGATGTCGCGCAGGACGCGGCGCGAGTTGGCGCTCACGAACGAAATGGCGTAGCCCATCTCGCCCGCGCGACCCGTGCGGCCGATGCGGTGGATGTAGTCCTCGGGCATGTCGGGCAGATCGAGGTTGATCACGTGGTCGACGCCCACGACGTCGATGCCGCGCGCGAGCACGTCGGTGGCGACGAGGATGTCGGTGCGGCCCTTGCGGAACGAGTCGAGCGCGCGGCGGCGCTGCCCCTGCTTTTTGTCGGAGTGGATGGACTCGGCGGTGAAGCCGGCGTCGATGAGCGCCTGGGCGCATTCCTCGCAGCGGCTCTTGGTGCGGGCGAACACGATGACGCGCTCGTGGCCCTTCTCGCGCAGCACCGCCTCAAGCAGCGCCTGCTTCTCCTTGTAGGGCACGGGCATGATGTACTGGTCGACCGTGGCGGCCGTCTCGCCCTTGTGCGCGATCTCGACCATGACCGGATCGCGCAGAAGCGAGCCGAGGTTCTTCTCAATCGACTGGTCGATGGTGGCGGAGAACAGAAGCGTTTGGCGCTCGGTGGGCAGCGCCTCCACGATGGTGGTCACGTCGGGCAGAAAGCCCATGTCGAGCATGCGGTCGGCCTCGTCGAGCACGAGCGCCTCGATGTAGGACAGGTCGACCACGCCGCGGCTCATGAGGTCGCACAAACGGCCCGGCGTGGCGATGAGCACGTCGGTGCCGCCCTTGATCTCGCGGATTTGCGGGGCGTAAGGGGTGCCGCCGTAGACGGTGGTGGCGAAATGCCCGGTTGCGCGCGCCACCTTGATGCAGGTGAACGCGATTTGCTGGGCAAGCTCGCGCGTGGGGGTTACCACGAGCACGCGCGGCGGACGCTTGCCGCGGCCGGCGCGGGGCAGCTGCGAGAGCAGCGGCAGCAGAAACGCCGCCGTCTTGCCGGTGCCCGTGGAGGCGGCGGCGATCAGGTCGCGCCCCTCGAGGACCACCGGTATCGCCTGCTCCTGCACGGGCGTGGGGTTCTCGTAGCCGAGTTTCTCCACGGCGGTGAGGGCGTCTTTCGAAAGCCCCAGGTCGGCGAAGGTCACGGCCTCGTCGGCGTCGGCTTCCTCGGCGTCGGCCGCGGCCTCTTCGGGGTCGATGTCGTCTTCGTCGGACTCGTCGCCAACTTCGTCGGTCTCATCGGCGTCGTCTTCTTCGGACTCGTCGTCTTCGTCGTCCGCCGCGTCGTCAGCGTCGGCATCTTCCACGATCTCGAAGTCGGTGAAGCCGTCCTCGTCGCTCGCCTCGGCGGCGCCGAATATGTCGAGTTCCTCGTCGCCTTCGGCTTCGCCGATCTCTTCGATCGCGGCGATTTCCGCCTCCTCGACCTCGGCGGCTTCCTCGGTTTGGGCAGCCTCAGCCTCTGCCTCGGCGGAAAGATCGCGTTCGTTTTCCAACGTCATGGATTCGCTCCGTTTCACTCGCGATGCCGCGCGCACAAACGAAGGCATGCGGCAAGCATGTCTCAACGAATCGCGTGGTGTGTCGTGCAGCATCTGTCTTTAAACGGCCGTTTTGCCTGCGACCGCCGCGCCCGCCCCGTGCGGTGCGCTTTGCTTAACCCGAGCCGCTTTCTGCAATCTGACGGCGAGCGGCGCCCGTACGCGGGCGACAGAGCACGATAAGAAACAGATAAGAATTTCGCGTAAAGCTCATCTAGTATGAACGTTGAACAACCCAGTGGGGAAGGGGTCGGCACCACAACGCGGCGAATCTCCACAACTGCCGGCGCTTCTACCCGATTCCCAGCCAGAGCGCCACCTTCGGCGCGTATCCCATGACGAAGATGACGGCGATGAGCGCGGGCAGCCCGAACGTGAGCCAGCCGCGCGCCCAGCGGGGGAAGCGCGCGCCTTGCCCCTTGTCGGCCTCGGCGAGGAAGTTCTCCCAGCCCCAGCCGCCCTTCGACACGCAAAACACCACGTAAAGCAGGCTTCCCAGCGGCAGCAGGTTGTTCGACACGATGAAGTCCTCGACCGACTGGATGTCGCCGATGCCCGGCACAGTGATGCCCGACCACACGTTGAACCCGAGCGCGCACGGCAGCGACAGCACGGTCACCGCCGCGCCGATGCGCACGAGCGCCGCGCGTCGCGTGAGGTTCCACTTCTCCATGGCGAAGGTGACGAGGTTCTCGAACACCGCGATGATGGTGGAAAGCGCCGCGAAGCTCATGAACACGAAGAACAGCGCGCCCCACAGCTGACCAAGCGGCATCTGGTTGAAGACGTTGGGCAGCGTGACGAACACAAGCGACGGTCCTTGGTCGGGCGAGACGGAAAATGCGAAGCACGCGGGGAAGATGATGAGACCTGCCACGATGGCGACCACCGTGTCGAGCGTGCAGATGCGCAGCGCCTCGCCGGTGAGCGAGCGCTCGGGCCCGATGCGGCTGCCGAAGATCTCCATGGCGGAGATGCCGAGCGACAGCGTGAAGAACGCCTGGCCCATGGCGGCGTACACGCAGTCGCCGAAGCCCGCAAGCCCGCCCTCGAACATGCGCCCGAAGTCGGGGATGAGGTAAAACGCCAGGCCCGCCTCGGCGCCGGGCAGCGTGACCGAGCGCACCACGAGCAGCGCCATGACGCCGAGAAGCGCGAGCATCATCACCTTCGTGATGCGCTCGACGCCCTTTTGAAGTCCCAGGCTGCATACGGCAAAGCCCAGCACGATAACCACGAGCATCCACCCGACGAGCTCTGCGGGGTTGCCGAGCATGCCGGTGAACACGGCGCCCACGCCCTCGGCGTCGAGGCCGACAAACGTGCCGGTGGCCATCTTCGCCACGTAGGCGAGCATCCAGCCGCACACGGTGGTGTAGAACATCATGAGCACCATGCACCCGATAAAGCCCCACCACGAGAACCAGTGCCAGCGTCGCGAGGGCTGCAGCGTGTCGAACGCGAGCGCGCCGCTTTTTTGGCTGCCGCGGCCCACGGCGAACTCCATCACCATGACGGGCAGGCCAAGAATGACGAGGAACACCAGGTAGAGCAGGATAAACGCCGCTCCGCCGTACTCGCCGGTGATGTAGGGGAAGCGCCACACGTTGCCCAGCCCTATGGCGCATCCCGCGCTGATGAGGATGAAGCCGAGGCGCGAGGCGAAGTGCTCGCGCGGCGCGGCGGCGGGGGAGTTGGCGGGCGTGCTGGCGGTCGAAGTTGGCATATTTGCGTGGTCGGACATGGCATATCTCTCGTTCATACGTTTTGAATAAAATTGCAACCGCGCTATTCTACCCGAACGCACGACAAAGGGACAGGTCGTTTGTCGTGTGCCTTATTCTCCCGCAAACTCCTCCAGCGTTTTTCCTGTGAGGCGGTAGGTGGTCCATTCGTCCATGGGCTGGGCGCCCAGCGAGAGGTAAAAGTCGATGCTCGGTTGGTTCCAGTCAAGGCAACACCACTCAAGCCTCCCGCAGCCGCGTTCCACGGTGATTTCCGCAAGGCGTTTCAACAGGGCTTTCCCGTAGCCGCACCCGCGATATTCGGGCTTTACGAACAAATCCTCCAGGTAAATGCCCGCGCGTCCCAGAAACGTCGAGAAGTTGTGGAAGAAAAGCGCGAACCCCGCCTCGCGCCCGTCGGAGTCGAGCACGAAGAGCACCTCGGCCTTCTGCCTGTCGAACAGCCACGTCTCGAGGGTGGGCACGTCGGCGACCACGTCGTCGGTCATGTGCTCGTAGTCGGCCAGCGCGCGGATGAACTCGAGGATAAGCGGCGTGTCCTCGCGCGCGGCGAAGCGGAAGACGGGTTCAGGCGCGGCGGTGTGGGCGCGTGGCGCGGCGGTTTCTTTCGACATGGGGCTCCTATCTGACTTCTAACAGAAAAACACGTAGTCTAGCGAAAAATGACGTAGCGGGAAAGCAGGAAGCCCCACACGCCTTGGCAACCCATCGTGATGATCTTCACCACCAGCGGGCCGAGGCCGACGGCGGCGGGCAGCATAGAGAGCATAAACGTGCTGAACGCGAAGTTGAAAAGCCACATGCATACGAACAGCGCCACGCTGCGCCAGAAGTTGCTGGTCGACTTGAAGGTGAGGTTGCGGTTCATGAGGAACTGGTAGGTGGCGGAGCATACGATGGCACAGCCGTTCGCCACGCCGCTTTGAAGCACAAGCGAGAGCAGTGCGAACGCGCCGAGCTCCACGAACGTCTGCGTGAGGGACACGCCGCAATACTTCCAAAGCGTGGCGAAAAACGGCTGGCGCGCGGGCTGCGCGTCCTGCGCGCTTTGGGCTGAATCTTGGGTCGGGCGCATGGGCTGCGCGCTCGATGGGGTGTCGGTTTCGTTTGCCATGCGCCTCTGGTAGGGAAGGGCGCCTGCGCGTTGGCGCCCTTCATGA
>JAUNGO010000047.1:15717-18114 GCA_030524475.1 Eggerthellaceae bacterium
ACGCGCTCACTCTCGTTCTACACGCGCTCGCCCGCGTTGTCTGCGCGCTCGCTCGAGCCTTCCTCTCGCGGCGTCTTCGTCGAGAAGCCGAGCGCATGGGCGGGGCAGTGCTCGACGCAGTCCAGACATAGCGTGCAGTCCTGCAGGTCGTGGGCGCTCGCCGCAGGCACGTGGATGTTCTCGGGGCACACGCGCTCGCACGCGCGGCATCCCTCGTGCGCCTTGCACGAGGGGGTGCGCAGACGGGGAAGTGTTGGCAGGTGCAAGCGGGACTGCGCCTTACGCATGAGCCCGAAGAAAAACCCGAGCGGGCAGACGTAGGAGCACCAGCGCCGCAAAAGAAGCGCTTCGACAAGCAGCAGGGCGGGGAACGCGACGAGCTCCCATTCGGGCTGCCAGGTCATGAACGTGCGGCTTGCGGCGAATGCGGTGCCCATGGCCAGGCCAATGGGACAGATAAGGCAAAACACGGGGAAGTGAACGATAAACGACACCGCCAAAAGCATCGCCAGCACCACGCCTTGCGCAACGAGGCTGCTGCCCTCGCGCCGAGGCGCGCTCTCGCCCTCGCGCCGGCTCTTGCGCTCCCCGTCGCCCTTGTCTTCAGCGCTTTCAGGGTCCGCGCCGGTCTCAAGCGCAGCGTTCCCGCCGCTGTGGTCCTCCTCGGCGGCGGTTTCGCCCGTGCGCCCGGTGAGACCGCGGGGCGCACGCCCCCCGAACACGTTGCGCACGAGGCTGGTCGGGCATATCCACGAGCAGAACACGCGCCCCAGCGCAAACACCACGGCCAGCAGCGCCGCCACGCCGGGCAGAAGGCCCCACGGCACCTCACCGCTCGACAGGCTGATTTCCAAAAATCCCACGGGACACAGCACGCACAGCGTGCCTGTTGCCGCATCGACCTGCGTGCACAGGCAAAGCGCCGCAACAACGGCAAGCGCGCAGGCCACGCGCGCGTAGCGCATCTTGTTCATCGCGTCGTCTCCTTTGCTGCCGAGCGCGCCGAGGCGCTTGTTTCCCCTTGCTCGACGCTTGTCGCCTTGTGGCTGCGCCCCTCCTCAAGCTGCGCGCTGGTGATCGCGCCCGCGCGATGCGCCGCCTCGCTTGCGCGCGGCACGACATAGATGCCCCGCTCGGCGGCGGCAGGGTTGTAGGCGCGCAGCGACGAGGCGGGGCACGTCGCCTCGCACAGGCCGCAGCCGTTGCAAAGCGCCTCGTCGACGGCGGGGCGTCCGTGTTCGTCCATCGTAAGCGCGCCCTCGACGGGGCAGGCGTCTTCGCACACGCTGCACCCTGCCCACATCCATGCTACGCAGGCGTCGCTTATCACCTTCGCGACGCCGATGTTGCTTGCGGTGAGGGCGTCGGCGCGCAGGGCGCCCGTGGGGCACGCGTCGACGCATTTCATGCAGAAGTCGCAGTAGTCACGTGCGTACAGCAGCGTCGGCGTGCTGACGTTGACGAGCCCCGACGCAAGCCCGAGGGGCTGCACGACGCCGCGCGGGCACGCCTGCACGCAGCGCTGGCAGCGGTTGCAGCGCGCCTGCAGGCTAAGCTCGCCGTCGGCTCCCGGCGGGCGCAGCTGAACAGCGTCGCCGCGGCGTGCGCCCGCGCCTGTGCCCACGCCGAGCGCGACGGTGCATCCCGCAACGACCCCGGCCGTCACAAATCCCCGCCTCGACAGCTTGTTACCCATAACCTCCCCCTTTGCGCGTGTTGTCTGTGCCTTGCCGTCGCCGCTTCGCTACAGTGCGGACAACTCGGCGAGAATGCGCTCGTCAAGCTCCAAGAAACGTCGGGTGAAGCGGGCAAGGTGCGCGTAGAAGCCTTCGCAGGCCGCTTCCAAGTCGGCGCAGAAGCGCGCGGTCCAGCTCAGCAGGTGTGCGCGCAAAAACTCAAGCTGCGCCGTGATGTCGGCGACGACGTCCTCGTCCGACCCCGACTCGATCGCGTCGAGGCTGCGCGTCGCCAGCTCGGCCATGAAGCTTAGTTCAACAGCCAAGTGGTCCTCAGGCTCGGTGAAGGCTTCGTCTTTGGCGAATCCGTTTGCGCGCAGCTCCTGAACTACTTCGGCGTAGGCGTCCTGCATCATGAGCCCGCGCGCGCTGGTGTACACCGACTCGTACGGAAACGCGTGCTTCGCCCCTAAAGGTCCCATGCCGAAAAACACGCGGTCGAAGGTGACGGCGAGCTGCTCGAGGGCGGCCGCGTCCGCGCCGTCGAGGGCGCCGCACATGGCGGAAAGCTCGCGGGCGAGCGCCTCGTCTTCGCTTTCGAGCGAAAAAGCGCGGGTCACATCGTGCGCGAACGCCTCGTCGATCTCGCGCGCGTAGCACCGCGCGAGCACGCGGTAGACGTTCGCGCGGCTTGTCGCCAGCGCGGCAAGCTCGCCCTGGT
>JAUNGO010000095.1 GCA_030524475.1 Eggerthellaceae bacterium
GACGCCGCGCCCGACGTTCCCATGGTGCTCGGGATGCTCTTCAGCTTCTCCGCCGACGCCGCAAGGAACTTCTTGTAGACCTGCGAGGTCACCGTCGCCACCACCGAGCCGACGGCGGCGCCTATGACCGAGCCCGCTATGCCGATCTGCGACGAGAGCAAAAGGGAGGTGGCGGCGGCAAGGGCACCGGCTCCCACCTGCTCGAAAGACAAGTCGTCGAACAGGTCGCGCAGCTTGCCGCGCGGTTTCCCCTTCTCTTCGTTGGTTGCAGCCATGCCGCTCACCTCAAACACGCTTCTTCGCTTCGTTCGTTCGCTTCCGCCCATTCTCCCCCGTTCTTTTATGGCATGCGAAAAACGCCACCGTATCGCCAACGCGCCAGCACGCTTCCTTCACATATAAGCGCGGAACAAGCAACGCGCGCCTTACGAAGTTGTCGTGCGCACATCAGGGCGCTTTCGGGTCGGTACACCCTCTTTTCCCAGGTCAAGCGACCGCCTAAAGTGGGTCGCGTCAGGTCAACCGCATGCACAAGGCGCATGCACGAAAAGAAAGGTGGACGCCATGAGAAAGATCACGCGCGTTGCCCTTGTCGCCTTTGCCGCCGCAACGGCGCTGTCGGCCGGCACGCTTGCCGTGCTTTGGTTCGCGTGGGACCCCTTGCTTCCGGCCGCACTGTGGCTTGCGCGCATGGAGTGGTTCGACGTTGCGCTTCTGGTGCTTCTGGCGATATGCGCGCTCGGCGTTATCGCCCTGTTGGTCGCGGCCCTCGCCGCGCCGGGCACGAGAGGCCATCTCGTCATCGAGCACGACGGTGGGCGCATCTCCATCGCGAAGGGCGCCGTTCGGTCGGTGACGGAGCGCACGATCGAGTCGCACCGCGGGCTCATGTGCAAGAGCGCTCGCATAAAGGTGCGTGGGCGACGGAACCCCGCGATCAGCGTGAGGGCGAAGGTGAACCCCGGCAACCATGTGAACCTCGCCGCCCTCGGCGCGACGCTTCAACGCGAGGTGGCGACCAACGTGAGCGCGCTTGCGGGCTACCCCGCCGAGGACGTGGAAATCACGTTCACCGCCAAAACCGAGGCGTCGACGCCGCTCATCGCCAAGCAGTCGGCAATGTCACCCGCCGCGGGAGCCTAAGGAAGGGAGGAATCCATGACCAGTGAAAATGTGAGCGTCAGAGTAGGCAGGTCGGCGCCACGCCGAGGCGCACCCCAAGGCGGCCCGCCCGACCGCGCCGCAACGCGCGCCGCGACGGGCAGCGAAGGCGCCGCGCCCCCTCAAGGCGCCAAAGAGGCGAAAACGTCCTTTGAGCGGTTCGCCTCGAGCCACGCGCATGCGTTCGCCTATGCCGCCGTCGGCTTGGCCGCAGCCGTGCTCATCCTCGCCATCGGGATCTTGCCCACGCTGCTCGTGGCCGCATTGGTTGCGCTGGGGTTCGCCATCGGGCGAACGCGCGACAGTGGAACGACGCTGGGCGCCGTTGCAAGCAACCTGTCGACGCACCTCAAGTAATGCCCCGCAAAACGTCACATCGAGAAAGGATCGACCATGAACGACAAAACGACCTTGCACGACAAAGCAACCGCGCACGACGTCCCTGAGGAAAAAGGGGGCGACGAACAGGTGAACATCACGTCGCCTTCCACCGCCGTCGACAAAATAGGAGACGCGGTAAGCGCACTCGGCTCCGACGGCGAAGGCGAGCCGACGACGCACAACCCCAAGTACACGCTCACCATAGACGAGGGCGTGGTCGAAAAGATCTCATCCCTCGCGGCGCAGAGAATCGACGGCATCGTCGACATGAAGGGCAGCGTGTTCTCGCTCATTCAGGAAGGGCTCGGCGGAAACGACGACAAGAAGGGCGTCGACGCCGACGTATCGGACGGGACGGCCACCGTGGAGCTGTCAATCATCCTTGAATACGGCAAATCGGCCCTCGAGGTGTTCGACGCCATCAAGGAAGAGGTCACGGGGCAGGTGCGCGACACGACGGGCCTTGAGGTGACCGAGCTCACCGTGAACGTGGTGGACGTGGCGGACAAAGCTGCATGGGAGGAAGAGCACGCCAAGGACGGCGACGACGCACCCCGGGCAAATAACCGCCCCACGCACGTCACCCTCGCGCAGGCTTAAAGGAAAGAAAGCGAACTCAACGCACGAGCGTGCGAGAGAAAAGAAGGCGAACTCAAACGAAAGGAACGATCATGAGCTCTATCGCAACCAAGATCAAAGACGTCGCCCACGACGCAAAGAACGCCATCGAAGACGCCGCGCACGACGCGAAGA